>DASSIA010000023.1:0-11203 GCA_035692345.1 Arthrobacter sp.
CTGTTCCTCGAGATCGAAAAAGACCTCACCGTCTACGGCGAAGAGGTGGTGTTCGGCGGCGGCAAGGTGATCCGCGACGGCATGGGCCAGAACGGCCAGGTCACCAGGGACGGGAACGTCCAGGGCGCAGCCATCCCGGACACAGTCATCACCAACGCGGTCATCCTCGACTACACCGGCATCTACAAGGCCGACGTAGCCCTGCGGGACGGCCACATCTTCAAAATCGGCAAGGCCGGGAACCCCCAGATCAGCGACGGCGTGGACATCGTGATCGGCGCGAGCACCGAGATCATTGCCGGCGAAGGCAAGATCCTCACAGCCGGCGGCATTGACACCCACATCCATTTCATCTCCCCGGACCAGGTCCCCACTGCATTATGCAGCGGGATCACCACGATGGTTGGCGGCGGCACCGGCCCCGCCGACGGCACCAAGGCCACCACCATCACGCCCGGGAAATGGCACATCCACCGCATGCTGGAGGCCGCTGAAGGCCTGCCCATCAACATTGGCCTGTTCGGCAAGGGCCACGCATCCGCCGTCGAGCCTTTGGCCGAGCAGATCCGCGCAGGCGCCATCGGCCTGAAAGTCCACGAGGACTGGGGCGCCACCACGTCCTCGATCGACATGTCCCTGCGGGTCGCGGACGAGTACGACGTGCAGGTGGCCATCCACACCGACACCCTGAACGAGTGCGGCTTTGTGGAGGACACCATCCGGGCCATCGACGGCCGCGTCATCCACACCTTCCACACCGAAGGCGCCGGCGGCGGACACGCCCCGGACATCATCAAAATCGCCGGGCTCCCGAATGTCCTGCCGGCTTCCACCAACCCCACGCTGCCTTACACGCGCAACACCATCGAAGAGCACCTGGACATGCTCATGGTGTGCCACCACCTCAGCCCTGCCATTCCGGAGGACGTGGCGTTCGCCGATTCCCGCATCCGGGCGGAGACCATCGCCGCCGAAGACGTCCTGCAGGATCTGGGCATCTTCGCCATCACCTCGTCGGATTCGCAGGCCATGGGCCGGGTGGGCGAAGTGGTGACGCGCACCTGGCAGGTGGCAGACAAGATGAAGAAGCAGCGCGGAGTCCTGAAGGATCCCGACGGCGGTACACACGGCGCCGCCAACGGCGCAGGGGCGGAGAGTGACAACTTCCGGCTCAAGCGGTACGTGGCGAAGTACACGATCAACCCGGCCATCGCGCAGGGCATGGCGGACTCCATCGGCTCCATCGAAGAGGGCAAGTTCGCGGACCTGGTGCTCTGGAACCCGGCGTTCTTCGGCGTGAAGCCGGAACTGGTGCTCAAAGGCGGCCAGATCGCGTACGCGCTGATGGGTGACTCCAACGGTTCCATCCCAACGCCGCAGCCGCGGACCATGCGCCCGATGTTCGCCACGTTCGGCAAAGCCATGCAGCAATCCTCCATCACGTTCCTCTCAAAGGCGGCCATCGAGGCCGGCGTCCCGGAAGAACTGGGCCTGGAGAAGGTCATCCGTCCCGTATCCGGGATCCGGTCCCTGACCAAGGCGGACCTGAAGTACAACGGTGCCACCCCGGATATCGAGGTGGACCCGGAAACGTACAACGTGACGGTCGACGGCGAGGACGTCACCTGTGAACCGTCGGACGTCCTGCCCATGGCCCAGCGGTACTTCCTCTTCTAGGAGCCTGAAGTGATAATCGAAAAAATCCTGGGCAACCTGCATGACCTGCCCCCGGACTCGGGGGACTATGCCGGGCTGCACCGCGAAAAGGTCATTTTGCCCAGCGCGCAGCTGGTCAAGCGCATCCAGCGGGTCACCACGGACCATGGCAAGGAACTTGGCATCCGGCTGCCCTCCGGATCCGGAGACCTGCGCGATGGCGACATCCTGCAGGTGACCGAATCCAACATGATCGTGGTGTCCGTGTTGGCCACCGACGTGCTGGTGATCGCACCGCGGTCCGTCCACGAGATGGGCGTGGTGGCGCACTCGTTGGGCAACCGCCACCTGCAGGCCCAATTCTTTGACGCAACGTCCGAGTACGGCGCCGAAGTCATGGTGTGCCAGTACGACCACACCGTGGAGGACTATCTCAAACACGTCGGCGTTGCGTATGACCGCCAGGAGCGCGTGATGCCCGTCCCCTTCCGCCATGCTGAACACAGCCACTGAGGACGTGTCCGGTGGTCGGGCTTGTCGAGACCCAGGGATTTCGACAAGCTCAATCACCGGTGCGGTCAGGTACCAGCTGGCCTTGCAGCAGCTGACTGACTCCGCGCTGCCCACCGGGGCGTTTGCGCACTCGCTCGGGTTTGAGACGTACATCGAGCGCGGGCTGGTGCACAACGAGGAGTCGTTCGGGGTGTGGCTTTCCGCGTTCATTTCGCAGCAGCTGACCTACTCTGACGGGCTGGCCATCCGTTTCCTTTACGAGGGCGCGGACGTGGCGGAGCTGGACGGGCACCTCAATGCCCAACTTCTGCCCCGGCAGGTCCGGGAGGCAAGCATCAAGATGGGGAGCCGGCTGCTGGAGATCGGCGCCGAGGCCTTTCCGTCGCCGGCGCTGGAACAGTACCGGGACCTGGTGACCACCGGAAAGGCCGCCGGCCACCAGCCGCTGGCGTTCGCCGTCGTCGTCCGTTCGTTGGGTGTGCCGCTTTCGGAGGCACTCACCGCGTACCTTTTCGCGGCCGTCACCTCACTGACCCAGAACGCGGTCCGGGCCATTCCGCTGGGCCAGAACGCCGGCCAGCGGCTGTTGCGCAAGGCGGCCGACGACGTCGCTGCCGCCGCCGGGCGGATCGGGCACCTGACGCCGGACGACTTCGGGGCCGTCAGCCCGGGACTGGAAATTTCACAGATGCGGCACGAGCGTCAGCGCGCCCGCATGTTTATGAGCTAGCAGGAGGACACATGTCTGAACCCATCAAAATCGGCATCGGCGGCCCGGTAGGCGCCGGTAAAACCCAACTCGTTGAACGGCTGACCCGGCACATGAGCCGTGAAATCTCCATGGCCGCCATCACCAATGACATCTACACGATCGAGGACGCCAAGATCCTGGCCGCCAACGGCATCCTGCCCGAAGACCGGATCATCGGCGTGGAGACCGGCGGCTGCCCGCATACCGCCATCCGGGAGGACACCTCCATGAACACCGCGGCCATTGAGGAGCTCAAGGCGAGGCACCCGGACCTGCAGGTGATCTTCGTCGAGTCCGGCGGCGACAACCTCTCCGCCACCTTCAGCCCCGAACTGGTGGACTTCTCCATCTACATCATCGACGTGGCCCAGGGCGAGAAGATCCCGCGCAAGGCAGGCCAGGGCATGATCAAGTCCGATCTGTTCATCATCAACAAAACCGACCTCGCGCCCCACGTCGGTGCCGACCTGTCCGTCATGGAACGCGACTCCAAGGAATTCCGCGGCGACAAGCCGTTCTGCTTCACCAACCTGAAGACCGACGAAGGGCTCGACAAGGTCATCGAGTGGGTGCGGCGTGACGTCCTGATGCTCGACCTCACCAAGTGAGCACAGTCCCGGTGGTCGGATTTCGACAGGCTCAACCACCGGCGGTCGCTCAATCACCGGCGGTCGCTCAATCACCGGCGCCTCGCGGGGAGCTCGAGCTCGTCATCAGTAAACGGGGTGGGCGGTCCATCGCCTCGCATCAGTTCCACCAGGGTGCCTTGCGGGTCTTGCGGCCGCATTACCTCGATGGCTCGGGGCAGGTTTGCTATGTCATGGTCAATCCTGGCGGGGCTTATCTTGGGGCTGACTTATTCACGGTGGATGTTGAGGTGGGTGCGGGGGCGAAGCTGCTGCTGACTACGCAGTCGGCCACCAAGATCTACCGGACTCCGGGATCGTTTGCGGAGCAGCGGATGAGCCTGCGGCTGGGGGAGGACGCGCAACTGGAGTTGGCCCCGGACCAGCTGATCGCCTACCGGGAGGCCAGCTACCGGCAGAACACGCACATCACCGTCCACCCGTCGTCGAGCCTGGTCATGGCCGAGGTCATTACCCCTGGCTGGTCGCCGGACGGTGCGTCGTTCCGCTATGAAGAGCTGCGGCTGCGGAATGAAATCCGGGTGGAAGGGCAGTGCGGGGCGCAGTTGCTGATGCTTGACAACCTCCTGATCCGGCCGCCGCTGGGCGACGTGACCGGGACGGGGTTCATGGAGGGGTTCAGCCATCTGGGCTCCTTGATGGTGGTGGACGCACGCGTGGATCAGGCGCTCGCCGACGAACTGCATGCCCTCACCGCCGGCTATGACGCCTACACAGGGGTGTCCCTGACCGCGAAGAGTTCCGGGACGATGGGGCTGGTCCTCCGGTCCCTGTCCAACAGCACAGGGGAGCTGAACCAGCTGCTGGGCGCCTGCACCGGGCTCCTGCGGAATCGTTGGTACGGCCAGGCGCCCTTGAACCTGAGGAAGTACTGATGACCACACTCGACGAGTTCGCGGTGATGTACCGTCAGCGCGAGCATCTGCCGCTGAAAACCAGGGTGTTGTTCACCTTCGGTGCCATCGTGCTGCTCCACTGCGCCGCCGTCGTCCTGCTCGTGATCGGCACCGCCGGTGCCGGACAGCCGCTGGCGCTGGGGCTGGTGCTCACCGCCTATCTGGCGGGCATCAAGCACAGCTACGACTGGGACCATATTGCCGCGATAGACAACTCCACCCGCAAGTTCGTGGCGCAGCACAAAGACCCGGTCAGCGTGGGGTTTGCGTTCAGCCTGGGCCACAGCTCGGTAGTCATCCTGGCCGGCGTTCTGGTGGTGGCAGGGGCCACCGCGTTGGGGGACCTCATGCAGGAAGGATCCGCCGGCAACGTGCTGCTGGGACTGGTGGGCAGTGGCGTGTCCGGGCTGTTCCTGCTGGCCATGGGCGTTTTTAACGGTTCGGCGTTTTTGCGCGCCGTCCAGGCGTACCGGAAGGTGCTGGACGGCGGGGACATCAGGGAGGAGGACCTCGAGGCCAAAGGCTTCATCGCGCGCCTCCTCGCCAAGCCGTTGGCCAAGGTGGAGCGGCCCCGAAACATCTACGTGATCGGCTTCCTCTTCGGACTCGGCTTCGATACGGCAACGACCATTGGGCTCCTGATCATGACGACGGCGGCGACCCTGGCCGGCGTTTCCCCGTTAGCCCTGCTGGCCCTCCCGCTGGCGTTCACGGCAGCGATGACCCTGTGTGACTCCGCCAACGGCATTGCCATGATGCGCATGTACAAATCCGCCATCGACAACCCGCAGCGCAAACTCGGCTTCAACGCCGTCATCACGGGCATTTCGGCGGTGTCGGCCCTGTTGATTTCCGTCATTACCCTCGGCGGATTCATCAACAGCGCGTTCGGATTGGATGACCCGGTCACCACATGGCTGACCGGGATCGACTTCGGCGACGCCGGGCTGGCCTTGATTGCCCTTTTTGCCGTGGTGTGGGGCGCTGCCCTGCTGCACGGGAGGAGGAACGCCAAATGACGGCCCTCCACACGAAAAGTGAGGCGGTCCGAAGCCTGAACTGGATGGCTGCGGCGAGCCGCGGCCTGGGCCAGATCTATTTCCAGGCAAATGCCTGGACAGGGCTGGCGGTGCTGGCCGGCTTTGCCATCGCGAATTGGCGGATGGCTGCCCTGGCAGTGGTCGGACTGCTGTCTTCAACACTGAGCGGTGTGCTGTACCGGCGGAGACTCGGCGAACTGGCCAATGGCCTGCACGGTTACTGCGGAGCATTGGTGGGCGCGGCGCAGTTCTCGGCTCTGGGCTTCACCTGGCCGGCAGCCGTGTTCGCCGTCGTGGGCGGGTTCGCGTGTGGGCCCGTCACCATAGGGGTTGCCTGGCTGTTCCACCATCCGGCTATCCGGAAATATGCGCTCCCGGTGACCACAGCGCCGTTCTGCATCGTGGCGGGGCTTTTGTTCGCCATTCACGCGCCTTTGCATGGTCCGCACACCGACCTTCCTGAAGTTCCCCACAATATTCTTGCGAACGTGGGCCAGGCCGTTCTGAGCAATATCTCCGAGGTGGTCCTGGTTGATTCCGCTTTGGCCGGCGCAGTCATCCTCGTCGGGCTGTTCATTGCCCACTGGAAGGTGGGCGCCGCCGCACTGCTTGGCAGCGTTCTTGAAGCCGTGATGGATCTCGTGACCGGGTCCGATGTGCAGACCCTCGCCCACGGACTCCTTGGTTACTCGGGTGTCCTCACGGCCATTGCGCTGGCGGCAGTGTTTCTGCGCGGCACCTGGCAGCCGTGGGTGGCGGCGGCGGTCGGCGTGGTGATCTCCTCGGTGATGGCCTGGCTGATGGGCCTGACGGCCCTGCCTGTCTACACCTGGCCGTTCATCATTGCCACCTGGCTGATGCTGGTTGTGCTGCAGCACGTTCCGGGATTCAGGCGCCGCTGACTGCCCGGCTGCTGTCCCCAAGCGACCTGTGGCAGTGTATGTTGAGGCACACCACAGCAGAGAAGGCAGGCTTCCATGGCGGCTTCAGGCCAGCAGTACCCTGACTATCCGGACACACACCTCCTCCAACGCCTCGCGGACGCCCACGGCGTGGGCACGTCCTTCCACGGCTGGGACGGACTTCCGCGCAGCGTAGCCCCCGGGACGCTCATTAAGGTCCTGGCGGCGCTGGGCGTTCCGGCCCACACGGACCAACTGATTGAAACTGCCCTGGCCGAGGCGGAACTGGCGCCGTGGCGGAGGATGCTGCCGCCCGTCGTCGTGGTTCAGCAGGGCGGGACGGCACTGGTTCCCGTCCACGTGCGCGACGGCGCCACGGCCCGCCTGACGGCCGTGCTTGAGTCCGGTGCGGGCGGGCCCGTGGAGGCGGTCCAGCAGGACGTCTGGGTGCCGCCCCGGGACGTGGATGGCGTGGCCACCGGCCGGGCCACCTTCGCCGTCCCGGAAGGGCTGCCGCTGGGCTGGCATACCCTGCATGCAGAGTCCGACGGCGTCACGGCACAGAGTGCGCTGGTGGTGGTTCCGGCGCGGCTCACCACCGCCGATCCCTTGGCTGAGCGTCGCGGCTGGGGCCTGGCAAGCCAGCTGTACTCGGTGCGGTCCAAGCGGTCCTGGGGCATCGGCGACTTCGCCGACCTTGCGGACCTGGCCGCACTCAGTGGCGCCCGCGGCGCGGACTACGTCCTGGTCAACCCGCTGCACGCCGCGGAGCCCGTCCCGCCGGTCCAGCCCTCGCCGTACTCGCCGTCCACTCGGCGCTTCTTCAATCCGCTGTACATCCGGGTGGAGGCCATCCCCGAAATCGCCTATCTGAAGCCGCGCAAGCGTGCCACGGTTGAGCGCCTCCAGGAACAGGTCCAGGTCCTGAACCAGGACGGGGAACGGCTGGACCGGAACACCGTGTACGCAGCCAAACTCCAGGCCCTTGAACTGCTCTATCACGCCCGGCGCTCGCCGGCCCGGCAGGCAGCGTTCGATGAATTCTGCGCGATCTCCGGCCCCGGGCTGGACGACTTCGCCCTGTGGTCCGCCATCCGCGAGGACCTCGCACCGGAAGACCCCCTGTGGAACGACCCGGACTGCGCTCTGGGCTCCCCGGAAGCGGAGGCGCTGCGCGGGAAACTTGCGGACAGAATCGGGTTCCACCGCTGGCTGCAGTGGATCTGCGACGAGCAGCTTGAGAATGCGCAGCAGGCGGCACTCCGGGCCGGGATGCGGCTGGGCGTGGTGCATGATCTCGCAGTGGGGGTTGACCGGAGCAGCGCCGACGCCTGGACCTTGCGCGGTGTCCTGGCGCCGGGGGTCAGCGTGGGGGCGCCGCCGGACATGTACAACCAGCTGGGCCAGGACTGGACCCAGCCGCCGTGGCATCCTGCCCGCCTGGCTGAGGCCGGCTACGCGCCGTTCCGCAACATGCTGTCCACCGTGCTCCGGCACGCCGGCGGCATCCGGGTGGACCACGTGCTTGGCCTGTTCCGGCTCTGGTGGGTACCGGCGGGCAACTCCCCGCGCGACGGCGCCTACGTCCGGTACGACCACGAAGCGCTGATCGGCATCCTGGCACTTGAGGCGCAGCGCGCCGGCGCCGTGGTGATCGGCGAGGACCTGGGAACGTTCGAGCCGTGGGTGCGTGACTACTTGGCTGCCCGCGGCATCCTGGGAACATCCATCCTTTGGTTCGAGAACGACGGCGGCTCTCCGCTGCCGCCCGAACGGTACCGCACGCAGGCCCTCTCCAGCGTCAACACCCACGACCTGCCGCCCACGGCAGGGTACCTCGCGGGCGACCATGTGGCGCTCCGCAGCAGGCTGGGACTCCTGGAACGCCCCGAGGCGGAAGAACTGGCAGAGCACACGGCCACGCTGGAAAAGATGATGGGACTGCTGCGGGAACGCGGGCTGCTGCCCGAGAGTGGCGACGGCGGAGCCGGTGGTGACTCTGAGCACGAGGCTCGCATCATCGAGGCGTTGCACCGCCTGCTCGCCCAGACGCCGTCGGTCCTTCTTGGGGTGGCACTGGTGGATGCCGTGGGGGAGCGGCGCGTGCAGAACCAGCCGGGCACCACCGAAGCGGTGTATCCGAACTGGCAGGTCCCGCTCGGTGATCCGGCCGGCAAACCCGTGCTCATCGACGATCTTCCGGGCAACCCGCGGTTCAATGCGCTGCTTGCGGTAGTGGCGCAGGCCCTGCGCGGTTAGGGCTGGCGGGCCGGCTCCGCCCGGGGCGACAATGTGAATGGTAGCCGGACAACCCTTCGCCGGGCGTTCACAGGAGGCACCTCATGACCGAAGGACCAGTACTCGTGGTGGGCGGCACCGGCATGCTCGGCAGCCAGGTGGCCACGGAACTGCTCAAGCGCGGCAAACAGGTGCGCGCCCTGGTGCGACCCGGCTCCGACGCTGCCCGGCTCGAAGCCGCGGGAGTGGAGATCGCGCGGGGCGACATGATGGACGCCTGGTCGCTGTTGCGGGCGATGGAGGGTGCCGACGCCGTGGTCACCTCGGCAGCCGGCTACACCAGGCACCGCAAGGGTGACACTCCCAAAACCGACACAGTGGGCAACTCCAACCTTGTGGAGGCTGCCAGCCGCTCGGGTGTGCGGCGGTTCGTCCTCACCAGCATTCTTACCTGCGACCAGACCCCGCAGGTTCCGCACTTCTGGCACAAGAAACTTACGGAGGACCGGCTGGAGGCACTGGGCGTTCCGTTTGTGGCCCTGCGTCCGGGCGCGTTCCTGGACCAGATCACCCGGTTCGGCGGCGACCCGGTCAGCAAAGGCCGGTTTGCGTGGTTTGGATCGCTAAGTGTTCCGCTGACGTTTGTGCTCACCGCCGACCTCGCGGGCTATCTTGCCGACGCGGTGGATGCTCCGGGCGTGGAGGGCCGCCGCATCGACATCGGCTGGGACCGGCCGGTGGGCATGCAGGACATAGCGGACATCGCGGGCCGGCTCACCGGCAGAAGCATCCGCGTCAGGTCCGTCCCCGCCGGTGTTTTGGGGGTGGCGGGCAACCTGCTTGCGCCGATCAACCCCATGGCCAAGGACATGGCAGCAATGATCGCTTGGTTCCAGACCGGCCGGTACGTCGCGGACACCACCCTTCAGCGGCAGGTTTTCGGCGAGCCGCCTACTGCAGAGGACGCCATCGGGCGGTTTGTCGCGGGACTCGGGCATGCGGTCGGCAGCTGAGCCCGCCCGGCGCGGCCATCAGACTGCGGAAAGGTGACCCATGCCACTCCCTGAACTGGGTGTTGCTTCACTGTGGGGGATCGCCGAGCGGCTTCGGTCTGCCGGGTGCGTCTTTGCGGAGGAGGAGGCCCGGCTTCTTCTGGACGCCTCGTCCAATTCGGACCATATCGCTTCGGCGGTGGAGCGGCGCGTAGCAGGGTATCCGCTGGAACACATACTCGGCTGGGCCGAGTTCTGCGGACTACGGATCGAGCTCGATGCAGGCGTCTTTGTTCCGCGCCGCCGTACCGGGCTCCTGGTCTACGAGGCCGTACATCTGCTTTCGGAGGGTGCTGCACGGGAGCGCCGCGATGGGGCGGGGCCCGCCGTCGTCGTCGACCTGTGTTGTGGGTCCGGTGCAGTGGCCGCTGCCGTCGCCTCCCGGATTCCGGGGCTTGAGCTGCACGCCGCGGACATTGACCCGGCAGCGGTGGACTGCGCACGCCGGAACCTGGCGCGCGTGGGTGGTGAAGTTTACGAAGGTGACCTTTTTGGCGCCTTGCCGCGTGCCATGAAAGGAAGGGTCTGCGTGCTGGCCGTCAACGCTCCGTATGTCCCTACAGGCGCGATAGATTCCATGCCCCACGAAGCGCGCGAACACGAACCGTTGTGGTCGCTCGACGGCGGCGCCGACGGCCTGGATTTCCATCGCCGAGTGGCCGCCGAGGCCGGCGAGTGGCTGCGACAAGACGGGCATCTCATCATCGAAACCAGCGAGCGGCAGGCCGCAGGGACGGCGTTGATCCTGGCGCGTGCCGGGTTCGCTGTCCGGACCGCCCGCTCGGAAGAACTGGACGGCACCGTTGTAGTCGGACGAGCCCGGTAGAGCGGGCGTTGGAAGAAACCAATTGCCGTTGTAGAGGCGCCGATTCGCGTTGGGCGCCTCTTCGCATTGCAGGCTCGCGGCCGCCTCTTCGCGCGGCGGGTCTATTTGCGTTGTGGGTCTATTCGCGTTGTGGGGGTGGGGGTGGTGGTTTGAAGTAGTGGTTTTGTTGGGGTTTTTGGGTGGGGTCGATGTGGGGTGGGGGTGTGAACCATGGGGTGCCGTTGTGGGTGGTGATGGTCCATTGTTCTTTGTGGATGAGGTGGTGGTGATGGGAGCAGAGGAGGGCGCCGTTGTTGATGTTGGTGGGGCCGTTTTGTGACCAGTAGGTGATGTGGTGGGCTTCGCACCAGGGGGCGGGGATGGTGCAGTTGGGGAAGGTGCAGCCTTGGTCGCGGGCGGTGAGGGCGAGGCGTTGGGTGGGGGTGAAGAGGCGGGTTTTGCGGCCGAGGTCCAGGATTTCGCCGTGGGTGCCGAGCAGGACGGGGATGATGTCGGCGTCGCAGGCGAGTTTGCGCAGGGTGGTGGCGGCGACGGGTCCGGTGAAGACGAAGCTGCCCGCGTCCGTGGCTGTGCCCGGGTTTATGGCGGTGGTTGTGGCGCGGTGGTGGGGGAGGAGGTCGTGGTAGTTGATGGTGGCGAGGATTTGGGGGCGGTTCCCGCCGGTGGTGGGCAGGTCGTTGGT
>DASSIA010000024.1:0-13457 GCA_035692345.1 Arthrobacter sp.
GAGTTGCCGAATCGCTGGCCCGGACGGCGTCCATCCTGCAACTGGACGCCGACTATCTGGAGGACGTGGCGGATCGCACATTTACGGCCCTGGCCGAGCGGTCCGGGCCGGAGATCAGCCTCCCGGAGGAGGCCCTGGGCGGACTTTCCCCGGCCATCAGGTTCCGGGTTATCGCCAAGGCAGCTGCCGGCGTCGGGGGTCAACAGCCCAGCTACCAGCGCCTTCTGGCGGCGGAAGCGCTGCTGCGGCGGCAGGGTTCCGCCGGTCCCGTGGAGCTGCCGGGCGGGGTGAGTGTGTACCGGCTGTCGCTCGCCGAGCTGGCCCAGCGGGACGCCGGGGGCGGGCAGCCCGGCACTGCGGACGGGTCCGACGGCGGCGCCCCCGTTCCCCGCGAAGCCGCCCGCTGTGGGAAGCTAGTATTCCGGCCTCAAAAACCGCCCCAAGAATAGTCCCACCCCGCATCGACACAGGAGCCATTGGTGGATTCAAACGACGTCCAGGCAGACCTCAAGCACGTTCTCTACACCAAGGAACAGATCCAACAACGGATCGCGGAACTCGCTGCGGAGATTGACAAGGACTACGAAGGCCGTGAAATCCTCGTGGTTGGCGTGCTCAAGGGTGCAGTCATGGTCATGGCCGACCTCGCCCGCGCGCTCCACAGCCACGTATCGATGGACTGGATGGCAGTGTCCTCCTACGGCTCCGGAACCCAGTCCTCGGGCGTTGTCCGAATCCTCAAGGACCTGGACACGGACCTGATGGGCAAGGATGTCCTGATCGTTGAGGACATCATCGACTCCGGCCTGACCCTGTCCTGGCTCAAGACCAACCTGGAATCCCGCGGCACCGCGTCCGTGGAGATCTGCACCGCCTTCCGCAAGCCCACGGCCGCGAAGGTGCAGATCGACGTCAAGTACGTCGGCTACGACATCCCCAACGAGTTCGTGGTGGGCTACGGGCTGGACTACGCCGAGAAGTACCGCAACCTGGACTTCGTGGGCACCCTCGCCCCGCACGTTTACGAGTAGCCACTCCCGCCGGGTTGGCATTTCACGGCAGTCCCACGAAGGGACACTGCCGCGAAATGCCAACTCGCCGCATTTAAGCGCCCCCTGCCTGCCGCTACGCCCAGAGGGAACTTTTGAGCGCTACCGTGCGTGAATTACTCCGAACGGTGTATAGCTAGTAGCTGATGCAGCACCACACGCGCGCAGACCACTCGCCGTGCAGCACTACCAGGAGGGACGGGGCCAGCCCCCGATCAGATGAAAGCAAAGAGTTTCTTCAAGGGCCCGGGCATCTGGATCGTTGTTGTGATTGCCATGCTCCTTGTGGCTTTTGCAACACTGGCCCCCGGTGGTGCGGTACGGATCGACACCGATAAGGGCCTCGCGCTCCTCGCCGACAACGGCAAAGTTGAGCAGGCAAAGATCTTCGACGGCGAAAACCGCGTTGACCTGGTCCTGAAAGACAACCTGCAGGTCGACGGGCAGGACAAGGGCAAGAGCGTCCAGTTCTTCTTTGTCGACGCCCGCGCCGCCGACGTCGTCAAGGCCGTCACCAGCGCCAAGCCCGCGAACGGCTACACGGACCAGCCGATCGAAAGCAACTGGTTCTCCGGGCTGCTCTCGCTGCTGATCCCTGTCATCCTGCTCGGTGCGCTGTTCTGGTTCCTGATGACCCGGATGCAGGGCGGCGGCTCGAAGATCATGCAGTTCGGCAAGTCCAAGGCCAAGATGGTCAACAAGGACATGCCCCAGGTGACCTTCGTGGACGTTGCCGGTGCTGACGAGGCCGTCGAAGAGCTCCAGGAGATCAAGGAGTTCCTGCAGGAACCGGCCAAGTTCCAGGCCGTGGGCGCCAAGATCCCCAAGGGTGTGCTGCTCTACGGCGCTCCCGGAACCGGCAAGACCCTCCTGGCCCGCGCCGTCGCCGGCGAGGCCGGGGTGCCGTTCTTCTCCATCTCCGGCTCGGACTTCGTGGAAATGTTCGTCGGCGTGGGCGCGTCCCGCGTCCGCGACCTCTTCGAGCAGGCCAAGGCCAACTCACCCGCCATCATCTTTGTGGACGAGATCGACGCCGTCGGCCGGCACCGTGGCGCGGGCATCGGCGGCGGCAACGACGAACGCGAGCAGACCCTCAACCAGCTCCTGGTCGAGATGGACGGCTTTGACGTCAAAACCAACGTCATCCTGATTGCCGCGACCAACCGTCCCGATGTCCTGGACCCCGCGCTGCTGCGCCCGGGCCGTTTTGACCGCCAGATCTCCGTGGACGCCCCGGACCTGATCGGCCGCGACCAGATCCTGCAGGTGCACGCCAAGGGCAAGCCGATGGCCCCGGGCGTTGACCTCAAGGCCGTGGCGAAGAAGACCCCGGGCTACACAGGCGCCGATCTGGCCAACGTGCTGAACGAGGCGGCCCTGCTGACCGCCCGCTCCAACGCCAACCTGATCGACGACCGTGCCCTGGACGAGGCGATCGACCGCGTGATGGCCGGCCCGCAGAAGCGCAGCCGGGTGATGAAGGAACACGAACGCAAGATCACCGCGTACCACGAAGGCGGACACGCCCTGGTTGCGGCTGCCCTGCGGAACTCGGCACCGGTCACCAAGATCACCATCCTGCCCCGCGGCCGCGCCCTGGGCTACACCATGGTGGTCCCGGAGAACGACAAGTACTCCATTACCCGCAACGAACTTCTGGACCAGATGGCCTACGCGATGGGCGGCCGTGTGGCGGAGGAGATCGTGTTCCACGACCCCTCCACGGGAGCCTCCAACGACATTGAGAAGGCCACCTCCACAGCCCGCAAGATGGTCACCGAGTTTGGCATGAGCGAACGCGTCGGTGCGGTGCGCCTGGGCCAGGGCGGCGGCGAACCCTTCCTGGGCCGCGACGCCGGCCACGAGCGTAACTACTCCGACCAGATCGCCTATGTTGTGGATGAGGAAGTCCGCCGCCTGATCGACGGGGCACATGACGAGGCCTACGCCATCCTCACCGAAAACCGGGACGTCCTGGACCGGCTGGCCCTGGAACTCCTGGAACGGGAGACCCTCAACCAGGCCGAGATCGCGCACATCTTCACGGACATCCGCAAGCGTGATTTCCGCGAGGTGTGGCTGTCCAAGGAGACCCGCCCGGTCCAAAAGGCCGGCCCGGTGGAATCGCGCCTGGAGAAATCCGAGCGCGAAGCCCAGGAGGAAGCCAAGCGCGCCCGCCTCGAGGAACCGCTGGACGCACAGCCGCCGCATTCACAGGGTGTCCCGGAGGACGCCCCGTTCCAGGGCGGCATCCCCGACTCGGGGCCTGACGCCACGCACGGCTAAGCTTTCTTCTGTGACTCACTTCGACGACGACGACGTTCCCGCCTCCGCCGGATATCCGGCGGAGGACGGCTCCCACCACAAAAGGCACGAGAAAGTGGACCGGCCCCGGATCGAGGCGGCAGTCCGTGAAATCCTCCTGGCCATTGGTGAGGACCCGGACCGCGGCGGCCTCATAGACACCCCCAGGCGGGTGGCCAAAGCCTATGCCGAGGTCTTCGCGGGACTGCACCACGATCCCGCGGACGTCCTCTCCACCACCTTCGACCTGGACCACGAAGAACTGGTCCTGGTGAAGGACATCCCGTTCTACTCCACCTGCGAGCACCACCTGGTGCCGTTCCACGGGGTTGCCCACGTCGGCTACATTCCCTCCCACGATGGCAAAGTGACGGGCCTCAGCAAGCTGGCACGCCTTGTGGACATCTACGCCCGCCGCCCCCAGGTGCAGGAGCGGCTCACCACCCAGATCGTCGAAGCAATGGTCAGCCACCTCAAGCCGCGTGGCGCGATCGTCGTTGTCGAATGCGAACACATGTGCATGTCCATGCGCGGTGTCCGCAAGCCCGGAGCAAAGACCGTCACCAGCGCGGTCCGCGGGCAGCTTCATGACCCGGCCACCCGTGCCGAAGCCATGAGCCTCATCCTCGGAAGGTAAGTATCAAACCATGGATTCACTCGCTGCAGCCCCGGGAACCGGGCCCGCAACATCTCCGTTGCCCATCCTGCGCAAACCGCGCCCGGCGGCGAAATTCGCGGACCTGCCCACCGGCCGCACCCTGGTCATGGGAATCCTGAACGTCACCCCGGACTCCTTCAGTGACGGCGGGAAGCACGCGACGGCGGATACCGCCATCGCGGCCGGCCTGCGGATGTTCTACGCGGGCGCGGACATCATCGACGTCGGCGGAGAATCGACGCGCCCCGGTGCGGAGGACGTCAGCCCGGAGGAAGAACAGCGCCGGGTGATCCCCGTCATCGAGGCCCTGGTCAAGGCGGGCGCCCTGATCAGCATCGACACCACGCACGCCTCCACGGCCGCTGCTGCCCTGAAAGCCGGCGCCGCCATCATCAACGACGTTTCCGGACTGACCATCGAGCCGGAGATGGCCGAGCTTGTAGCCGCATCCAAAGTGCCGTATGTCCTCACACACCGCCGCGGCGATGCCCGCACCATGAATTCCCTGGCCGAGTACCAGGACGTGGCCGGCGAGGTGGTGGCGGAACTGGCCGGCGTCCGCGACAAGCTGTACGCGGCCGGGGTCAGCAAAGAGCAGATCATCATTGACCCGGGCCTGGGCTTCGCCAAGAATGAAGCCCAGGACTGGGAGCTCCTGCAGCACCTTGACCAGCTGGACAGCCTGGGGCACAAGGTCCTGGTGGCCGGGTCCCGTAAGCGATTCCTGGGCACGCTCCTCACAGTTGCGGGCAAGTCCGCCGCCCCGGAGGAACGCGACGCCGCCACCGCCGCCATTACCGCTATCAGTGCCTACCGCGGTGCCTGGGCCGTCCGCGTGCACGACGTCGGTCCCAGCCTTGACGCCGTCAAGGTGGCCGCGCGGATGGCCGTCACCCCGACAACTACCTAGGCCGCGCACCCATGGACAGGATCACGCTGAGCGGTGTCACCGCCGTCGGCCATCACGGCGTCTTCGATTTCGAGCGCCGGGAGGGCCAGCCGTTTGTGGTGGACGCCGTGCTGTACTTGGATTTCGCCAAAGCCGCGGCCTCCGACGACGTCCGGGACACGGCCCACTATGGTGAAGTGGCTGAGCGGATCAAGGACTGGATCACGGGGGAGCCCCTGAACCTGATCGAGGCCCTGGCCGTCCGGATCGCCGATGGCCTGCTTGCCGAGTTCTCCATCCAGGCCGTGGACATCACCGTCCACAAACCCAAGGCACCCATCGAGGTGCCCTTCGGGGACGTGGCGGTCAGCGTGCACCGGAACAGGACACACATTCCCTGGCAGCAAGCACGGCAGGAAGCACATCAGGACGGGCAGCGCTCATGAGTCCCGGATACACCAAAGCCGTCCTGGCCCTCGGCAGCAACCTGGGCGAACGCAATGACACCCTGTCCGAGGCCGTTGCTGACCTGGTGGACCCGCCGGAGGTGCGCTTGCAGGCCGTT
Source organism: Arthrobacter sp. (assembly GCA_035692345.1). Lineage (GTDB taxonomy): Bacteria > Actinomycetota > Actinomycetes > Actinomycetales > Micrococcaceae > Arthrobacter. The sequence continues at coordinate 5,466 of DASSIA010000024.1, forward strand.
TCCCCGGTGGTGCAGACCAAAGCCGTCGGCGGCCCGGCCGGCCAGCCGGACTTCCTGAACATGGTGATCACCGTGGAAACCACGCTCTCCCCGGCGGAGTTGCTGAAGCACTGCCAGTGGGTGGAAAACAAGCACCTCCGCGTTCGTGACGTGCGCTGGGGGCCGCGGACGCTCGACGTCGACATCATCACCTACGGCGACCTCACCAGCGACGACCCGGTGCTGACCCTGCCGCACCCGCGCGCCGCCGAGCGGGCCTTTGTGCTGTATCCGTGGTCCCTCATCGAGCCGGCAGCCACCCTGCGCGGGGAACGCATCAGTGCGCTGGCCGCCCGCGCAGCTGACTTTGGGGACCTCGCCCCGTTCGACGGTTTCGGCGACTACGACGGCGTCCCTACAGCCGGGACGGTCGAGTAACCCGTGAAGCCCATCAACCCCATCCGCCTGCTGCTGATCGGCCTGGTCCTGACCGTGGCCGGCTGGTCAGCCAGCGTGGTTACCACCCGCTACAGCCTGGCCACGCCGGTACTTCCGGCCACCGCGCTCGCCACCATGGGCGTGATTGTCGCCATCACACTGATCCTTGGCATCCGGGTCTTGAGGTGGCGCAACAGCACCAAACGCAAAAAGGCGCTGGATCCGATCCTCGCCGCGAGGACCCTGGTGCTCGCCCAGGCCTGCGCCTACGCGGGCACTGTCCTGCTGGGCTGGCACGCCGGGATCTTCCTGGACCAGCTGCGCCTCTGGAACCTGCGGAGCGACCAGGGCATCACCTGGGTGGCAGTCGCGATCGCCGGGGGAGGGCTGGTGATGATCGTCGTCGGCCTGCTGGTGGAACGGTTCTGCAGGATCCCGCCCGAAGACAACGATGCGGCGCCCGGTGACGGTAAACCCGGCCGAGGGGTGCGCGGCGAAGCCGCAGGGGAAGGCGAATATGCGTACCGAGGCGATTGATCCACCGGGTATCAGCTGGCAGCGCGTATCGCCGAAATACATCACGTTGCGGCTGGTGCAGTGGGCCATCGCGAACCTGGCCACGGTGATTGTCCTGAGCCTGCCCCTGGTCTTTGTGCTCGTCGGCTGGTGGGAGTGGCCGCCGCTGTGGCTGGCCATCGCCGTCCCGGCCGCGACGCTGCTCCTGGCCATCTGGAGGCTGCTGCTGATTCCCCGCCAGGTGCGAGCCATCGGCTACGCCGAACGCGACGACGACCTGCTGATCCGTGGCGGCATCTTTTTCCAGCGGACCATGGCCGTCCCCTATGGCCGCATGCAATACGTGGATGTGGCCGTTGGGCCCATTGAACGCAGCCTGGGCCTGTGCACGCTGAAACTCCACACGGCTTCGACCGGAACGAATGCCCATTTGCCGGGCCTCCCCGCCTCCGAGGGGGCACGCCTGCGCGAGCAGCTTTCGGCCCGCGGTGAAGCGAGGCTGGCCGGGCTGTGAGCCAGGAACAGACCACCGTCGACGGCGAGTGGCACCGTGTGCACCCGGCGTCGCCGTTTATGCGGGGCTGGGTGGCGCTGGCCGCGATCGTTTATTTCTTTGGCCGGGATACTTTTGAACGAACCCTCCAAGGCCGCGGAACCATTGGCAGTAACTTCAATGAGCGCACGCCATGGCTGTTGGCCGGGGGCGGTGTGGTGCTGTTGCTGGCTTTGGGGTCCTTCCTCCTGAGCTGGTACTTCACGCGGTATCAGGTCGCCGAAGGCTATGTCCGGGTCAACACCGGCTTCCTGTTCAAACAGCAGCGCCAAGCCCGCCTTGACCGGGTGCAGGCCATCGACGTCGTACAGCCGCTTCTTGCACGGATTCTCGGACTCGCTGAGCTGAAGTTCGAGGTCGCCGACGCCGGCCACTCGGCCGTCCGGCTCTCCTACCTCAGGGTGGCGGAGGCCAAGCAACTCCGCGCCACCATCCTGGGACGGGCCGCCGGAGTCGCAGACGGGAGCGAAACGGTCGGGGTGCCTGAGGCTCCCGAACGTGTGGTGCTTTACCTACCGCCTGGAAGACTGGTCGGTTCGCTGATCCTGAGTGAGCAGAGCTTCTTCATTGTCCTCAGTGCCGTCGCATCCGTGGTGGTCTCTGCGCTGACCGAGTCCCGCGCCTTCATCCTCTACCTGATTCCAGCATTCCTTGGTTTGGGTGCGGCGTACTGGCGCTCGTTCAACAAGGGCTACAACTTCACGGCCGCGATCTCCCCGGACGGCATCCGCCTGCGCTATGGACTGCTGGATACCCAGGCCCAAACAGTGCCTCCCGGCCGCATCCAGGCCGTCAAGGTCACGCAGCCGCCGTTGTGGCGCATTCTCGGCTGGTATCGGATCCGCGTGAACGTTGCCGGCTACGGTGAACACCACCGCAGCGAAAGCGAGCACCGCACCATGCTGCTTCCGGTGGGCCGGTTGCCCGAGGTGATGATGATGCTCTCGCTCGTCCTGCCCGATCCCGGTACCGCGGACCCCGGGCGAGTGTTCACAGCCGGGTTGACCGGCCTCGATTCCGACGCCGGCTTCGTCACCACTCCGAGGCGTGCCTGGCTTCTTTCCCCGCTTGGCTGGCGCCGGAACGGCTTCCTGTCCACCGGCACCGCGCTGTTGATCCGTTCGGGCCGCTGGTGGCGGCAGCTCGTGCTGGTCCCGCACCAACGCACCCAGTCGTTGGCCCTGCATCAGGGACCGCTGGGCCGACTCTTCGGCGTGGCCGACCTCGTCCTGCACACCACCCCGGGGCCGGTGGTACCCCGCCTCTTCCAGGCCGACGCCGCCCAGGCCGTGAAGCTGTTTGACCAGCAGGCGGCCAGGGCCCGTGAGGCCAGGAAACGCCAGAGCAGCGAGCAGTGGCTGGCAACGGTGGTTGAGCCCGTCCGAACCCCCGTCCCGGTGGTTGAGCCCGTCCCGGTGGTTGAGGGATCTCGACAGGCTCGATCACCGGAGTCCGAAACCAGTCCCCAACAGGAAGGCCCGCAACGTGGCTAAGCCCGGACGCCTTGGCGTCGGAATCATCGGTGCCGGCAAGGTGGGCGCCGTCCTTGGTGCGGCGTTGCGCTCGGCCGAGCACCCCGTCGTCGGGGTTTCCGCGGTGTCCGAGGCAAGCCGCGAACGGGCGGAAGCACTGCTGCCCGGCGTGCCCATCCTGGACGTCCAGGACATTGTGGAACGGTCCCAACTGGTGCTCCTCGCTGTGCCCGATGACGCCCTTGCCGGGCTGGTGGACGGCCTGGCCAAACTCGGAGCCTGGCAGCCCGGACAGATCGTGGCGCACACCTCAGGGAGGTTCGGCGTGGGCGTGCTCCGGCCGGTCCGCCCCGCCGGAGCCATCCCCGTTGCCCTGCACCCCGCCATGACATTCACGGGCATGAGCCTGGACCTGACGCGCCTGCTGGACTGCACCTTCGGCGTGACCGCGGATGCCGCGATGCTGCCGATTGCCCAGGCGCTGGTGGTGGAGATGGGTGCCGAACCGGTGGTCATCGCCGAGGGGGACCGGACGCTGTACCACACTGCCCTTGCCCATGGCTCGAACCACATGGTCACCCTCGTGGCACAAGCCTCCCAGCTGCTCCGGGACGTGGGCGTGGAATCGCCGGAACGGATGCTGGGACCCTTGCTGCGGGCCACGTTGGAGAACGCGCTCGCCTCGGGGGAATCGGCGCTGACCGGGCCGGTGGCCCGCGGCGACGTAGGGACGGTGGCGGCGCACGCCGAGGCTTTGCGGGAGTACGACGCCGGTGCGCACGGCGATGTGCTGGAGGCGTACCTCGCCATGGCCCGGGCCACGGCACGGCGGGCAGAAAGCCGCGGACTGCTCAAAGCGGATCAACTGGGGGCCCTTCGTGCGGCCCTCGACGAAGGAGACTGACATGCCCACACAACTGGTGACAACTGCCCCAGAGCTCCGGGAGGCGAGTGCCCGGCTGCTGGCGAACAAGGCGGGCCGGTCCCAGGGCCTGGTGCCCACCATGGGCGCGCTCCACGAAGGGCACGCCCGGCTGGCGCGCACCGCCGTCGAACAGAACGATGTGGTGGTGGCGTCCATCTTTGTGAACCCGCTGCAGTTCGGGGATGCTGTGGACCTGGACCGGTACCCGCGGACGCTTGACGCCGATCTTGCCCTCCTGGAGGAACAGGGCGTGGACCTGGTGTTTGCGCCATCGGTGGACGAGATCTATCCCGGCGGCGAGCCGCTGGTGCGCGTGACCGCCGGCGCCCTGGGGGAGAAATGGGAAGGCGCCTCCCGGCCCGGGCATTTCGACGGCGCCCTGACCGTGGTTGCCAAGCTGCTGCACTACGGCATCCCGGGCGCAGGACTGCCACCCGCCGGTGCCTTCGTGTCGGGCGGGGGCGGTGGACTGCCGGCCTACCGGGCCTATTTCGGGCAAAAGGACGCCCAACAGCTGGCGCTGGTGCGCCGGATGGTGGCGGATCTGAATTTCCCGGTCGAAATTGTGGCTGTGCCTACTGTCAGGTCCGAGGACGGGCTGGCCCTGTCCAGCCGCAACCGCTTCCTCTCCGACGAGGAACGGGAGGCCGCCCTGGTGCTGTCACGGGCGCTGCGGCTCCTGGCGGAGCGGGCGGACGCCCACCAGCCGCTTGATCTCGAATCCGCGCGGGCCCTCGTGGCATCCCAGCCGTTGGTGGGACTCGATTATTTCGACGTGGTGGATCCCCGCACCCTTGAGCCGCTGGCCGAAAACTGCCGGAAGGTCCCGTTCCGCGGCGAAGGCCTGGCAATCATCGCTGCCAAGGTGGGGCCCGTCCGGCTGATCGACAACATTCCTCTTGACAGCTGAAATTTCCCGGCGCCCACCAACCGGGGCCCTCAAAGGATCCGCACAGTAGAGGACGGGCCGTTCTACATTGTCAGGGTGCGGCACGCGTCCGTGTTGGACGCCTTGCGAGTCCCTACTGGCTTGTGTCCCGCGCTGCTGGTGCGGACTGCGGTTCACGGTTCAGCATCAGTTGCTGCAGGAGAGCCCGTTCCGGCCTCCCGGGGTTCTGCGCAAGGCAGCGGCGCAATCTGGCCCGGGCGAGCTCTTGGCCGGGTTCGGTTCCGCCCAGCACTTCGTCGATGATTTCCTGGGCCTGCCACCGGAGGGATTCCCGGGCGAGCTGGCGGATTTCGGCAGCCGCCGTTGTGTTCTCGATCCACGGGTCAGCGTCTTCACACGGAATGAACTCAAACGTTCGCTCTGCAGACATTGGGGCCTCCTTGCACCGGGCCGGCGGTCCCAGGAAGGCCACCACCTGCGTCAAAACACTGCATTTGGGACAAACCCTACAGTGAGTAAGACCGGTCTGTCTGCATGTGGGGGTAAAGTGCTATCACGATGATTTCCGAGACAAACCCAGCGCCGTCCACTGTGGATACTGCAGCAGCGGCGGAAGCCCGCCCTGCCGATTCGCGGGGCCGGATCCTGGCGGTGGCCTACGATCTTTTTTCCCGCCGCGGAGTGCGGGACGTCGGAGTCAATGAGCTGATTGAACGTTCCGGTGTGGCCAAGGCGACGTTCTACCGGCATTTCCCGTCCAAGGATGCGCTTGTCCTGGCATTCCTGGAGCAGCGGGACCAGGTATGGACAGTTGATGCCATTGTTGGCCAGGCGAAGCTGCGCGGCACAACGCCCAAAGGACAGCTCCTGGCGATCTTTGATGTTTTCGGCGACTGGTTCCTCCGGGACGACTTTGAAGCCTGCTCCTTTATCAACATTCTTCTCGAGATGGGTCCGTCGCACCCCCTGGGCCGGGCCAGCATCGATTACCTGGCCAGGATCAGGGGCCATATTCAGTCCCTCGCGGAGCAGGCCGGGCTCCAGCGGCCGGAGGAATTCGCCCGTTCGTGGCACATTCTTATGAAGGGGTCAATCGTCTCGGCCTCTGAAGGGGACACCGGAGCCGCCAAGCGGGCCCAGCAGATGGCCGGCTGGCTGATCGAGCACCACCAGGGCTGACCGTAACTGCGGAATCGGGCCAACCCTCAAACCGTTAACGCTAATGAGCGGGAACTTCCCGACCGTAAATGTTGCACGTTGAACAAGGAATGGCATGAGCAGGCAGTTTGAATCAGTGGAGGACGACGCCGGCGGAGTGGTCCGCTACCGGCGGCATGCGAATGGCGGGGGCTTTGTGGGCCGCGGCGCGGTTGTCCCGGAATCTGCCCGCCTGGGTTCCATGACGTACGTTGAACCGGAGGCGCGGATCGGCGCCGGGGCCAGGATAGGCCGTGGAAGCTGGATCGACCGCCGTGCGCAGGTGGGTGAACGGACGGTCATAGGCGATGGCGTGCGGGTGGGCCATGGAGCAGTCATCGGCAACCGGGTGCACATCGGCAGCCATTCGCGTATCGGCGCCGGGGCGGTTATTGGGCACGGCGCGAGCCTGGCTGCGGACAGCACCGTCCCCGACGGCGTCAGGGTCGCCGCGCAGCCCCGCCGTTCCGGCATGGTTCCTGACAGGAGCCGTCAGCGGACGCGGAAACCGCAGCAGAAGGTGGCCGCGTAGGTTCTGGACGGTGCCGGCCGGCTGGGATGCATCCCCCGCCACCAGGCCGCGCTTAGAACACGTGCGGAAGAAATAGCCCGTGCCACGGAATTAGTCCAGCCGGTAGAATGTTGAAATCTGCAGCGACGATGCTCGCGCACCACTTCATTCTTACTCCCTGAGGGAACCCCCATGTCTACAGAAGTCTCTTCGAACGCCGCCGGCGACCCCGGGCAGGCCATCGATTCCAAGGCTGCCGCGCCAATATCCTCCGCGCCGGAGAAGATGTCCCGCGAGTCGGTGACCATCATCGCCACCCTGCTCGTGGCAACCTTTGTGGTGATCCTGAACGAGACCATCATGAATGTCGCCCTGCAACGGCTGATGGTTGACCTGAAGGTTGACGCGCCCACCGTCCAGTGGCTCTCCACCGGCTTTATGCTCACCATGGCCGTGGTCATTCCCACCACCGGGTTTATCCTCCAGAGCCTGTCCACGCGGGCCGTTTTTATGCTGGCCATGGGCCTGTTTGCCGGCGGCACCGCGCTGGCAGCCCTGGCACCCGGTTTTGAGGTCCTCCTCCTGGCCCGGATTGTCCAGGCCGGCGGTACAGCCATCATGCTTCCGCTGCTGATGACCACCATCCTTAAACTCGTGCCCGTGGCCAGGCGCGGCGCCGTCATGGGCAACGTCAGCATCGCCATCTCCGTGGCCCCGGCCATGGGGCCCACGGTCTCCGGCCTGATCCTGGAGCACTTCAGCTGGCGCTTTATGTTCGTTTTCGTCCTGCCGGTTGCCCTGGCCGCCCTGGCCCTGGGCGCCAAGTACCTGACCAACGTGGGCGAAACCGAGAAGACCAAGCTCGACTTCCTCTCCGTGCTCCTGACGGTTCCTGCCTTCGGCGGCCTGGTATACGGCCTCAGCCAGATCGGCGGCGGCGGCCAGAGCGGTCCCAGCGCCGCGGCCATCGCCGCGCTGGTCATCGGCGTGGCCAGCCTGACGGTCTTTGTGCTCCGGCAGCTCCGGCTGCAGAAAGTGGAAGCTCCGCTGCTGGACCTCCGCGCCTTCAATTTCAGGATGTTCACGGTCTCGGCGCTGCTGATGGTGGTGGCCATGATGGCGCTCTTCGGCAGCGTGATCCTGCTCCCCCTCTACCTGCAGGAAGTCCGCGGCCTGGGATCGCTGGAGACGGGCCTCGCGCTGCTTCCGGGCGGGCTGGCGATGGGCCTGCTGGGCCCGTTCATCGGCCGGCTGTTCGACAAAGTGGGGCCGTTGCCGCTCACCGTCACCGGTTCCGTGCTGATGGTGCTGGCCCTCTGGCAGTTCTCCATGCTCGACGCCGGCACTCCCGTCTGGTGGATCATCACACTCCACGTGGGGCTGAGTTTCGGCCTGGCGCTGCTGTTCACGCCGGCGTTCACCACCGGCCTGAACCCGCTGCCGCCGCATCTCTACTCGCACGGCTCGGCGATCATGAGCACCACGCAGCAGGTTGCCGGGGCGGCCGGGACG
>DASSIA010000025.1:0-17694 GCA_035692345.1 Arthrobacter sp.
GCTGGTGCAGATTCCCTGCATCGAACGGAACGCCATTGCCAGCGTGAAGGCCATCAACGCCGCGCGACTGTCCCTCCACGGGGACGGCAGCCACAAAGTATCCCTCGATAAAGCCATCAAAACCATGCGCGAGACAGGAGCGGACATGAAAACCAAGTACAAAGAGACCTCCCGCGGGGGTCTCGCCGTCAACGTGATCGAGTGCTGAGCCATGACTTCCATTGAGACTGAGACCTTCGTGCCGCAGCCGGTGACCACCGTGGAGCACGTCCTGACGCTGGATTGTGCGGAAAAGCCGGGCATTGTCCACGCCGTCTCCGGGTTCCTGCTTGAGCACGGCTGCGACATCGTGGACAGCAAGCAGTTCGGGGAACGCTCCGAAAAGCACTTTTTTATGCGGGTGCATTTCGCGTCCGACGGCGATGCCTCCACCGCGGACACGATGCGTGCCGCGTTCGGCCCGGTGGCAGAGCGCTTCGGCATGAGCTGGCGGCTGGAGCCACAGGGCGCCAAGCGCCGCATTCTGATCATGGTGTCCAAGTTCGGACACTGCCTCACCGACCTCCTGTTCCGGGCCCGGACCGGTGAACTTCCAGTGGAGATCGCGGCCGTGGTGTCCAACCACACGGACCACCAGGGGCTCGTCGAATGGCACGGGATCCCGTTCTTCCACGTGCCCGTCACCCCCGCCACCAAGCCTGCAGCCGAGGCCAGGCTGCTGGAACTCGTGGATGAATACGATGTGGAGCTGGTGGTCCTGGCGCGGTACATGCAGGTCCTCAGCGATGAGCTGACCAGGCGGCTGGACGGGCGTGCCATCAACATCCACCACTCGTTCCTGCCCAGCTTCAAAGGCGCCAAACCGTACCACCAGGCCTATGCGCGCGGTGTGAAGACCGTTGGCGCCACGGCGCATTACGTCAATGCCGAACTCGATGAAGGGCCCATCATTTCGCAGCAGACCGTGGAGGTCGACCACACCTACGGCCCCGAGGACCTCGTGGCCGCCGGCCGGGACACCGAATGCAGGGCCCTGTCCAACGCGGTGCGCTGGCACTGCGAAGGCCGGGTCATCCTGCAGGGCAACCGGACAGTGGTTCTCCGTTAGGTTGGCATTTCCCTATAATCTCGAGAGGACAAGGGAATGGAAGTCGGATGTGCCAAGTCGAACCGCAGCGTGAGCCTGCTGGACTGAACCGTCGCGGTGCACTGGCGGCACTGGGCGCGAGCCTGCTTTCCGGCGTGGCAGGGTGTGCCGACGCCGGCCCTGTGTCTGACCGTTCAAGCGGCCCCGACGCGTCGGCAACAACTTCGGACCCGAACGGAACAGAACTGCCGGTTGCCGCCTCGGCCGTCTCCGAGGCTCCCGCACCCACCAAGCGGATCAGGAAGAGCTTCATTCCCGACGTCGGCCTGCCGCCAGTGCAGAACGGCCTCGCCCCGGTGATCACCAGGATCCCCACCAAGCATCCCGTTGTCTTCCTCACCATCGATGACGGCGGCACCAAGAATCCTGAGATGCCCGCGCTGCTGACCCAATTCGACTATCCCGCGACGATCTTCCTGGCCCAGACGTTCGTCAAGGACAACCCCGTCTTTTTCAAGCAGTTCCATACGCAGGGCAGCCTGATCGAAAACCACACCATCAGCCACAACCTCAACATGGTCAGGGACCTCAACTACAACCAGCAATTAGCTGAGATCAACGGGATGCAGGGCTTCTGCCAGGAGCAGTATGGCCGGCGTCCCACGCTGTTCCGCCCGCCGGGAGGCGCCTATTCGAACGTGATGCGCAAGGCCGTGGCCGATGCCGGCCTTAAGGCGATCGTCACGTGGGAGGCCAAGGCCAACGCCGGACGGATGGACTACCAATACGGAAACGCCCTCCGCCCGGGAGACATTGTGCTGATGCACTTCAGGCCTGAATTCGCCGCGGACCTTGCCGCGTTCAGGCAGGCGCAGCTGGCGGCCGGACTTGAAGTGCTGCTCCTGGAGGACTTCCTGGGCGTGAGCTGAGCCGCCGGCACCCGGCCCCTCAAGCGGGGGCGTTCCCTCAGGCGGGGCCCGTCCCCGAGGCGAGCACGCGGTCCACGTCCGCGGCTTCCGGATAGGCCGCCTGCGTTCCCTTGCGGGTGGTGGCCAGCGCGGCAGCCACCGACGCGAAAGCAGCCGCGGCAGCCAGTGGGATGCCTGCGGCCAGACGCGCCGCCAGCGCCCCGGTGAAGGCGTCGCCGGCGCCGGTGGTGTCCACCGCCTTGACCGTGGTGGGTGCCACCCGGACCAGCCGGAGTCCCGAATCGGCCAGCGAATCGAGCACCACCGAGCCGTGGGCGCCGAGGGTGACCAGTACCCGCTGGAGTCCCCGCCCGGCGAAGCTCTGGCGAGCCTCCTCCCAGGCCGAAACAGGGGCATCAGGCCCGGGAACCGTGGCCCCCAGGAACTGCGACGCCTCGTGGGCGTTGACCAACAGGACGCCCGTCAGGTCCGCCAGCTGCTGCGGAATTTCCACATACGGCGAGAGATTGAGCACCACTGTTGCGCCGGCGTCGTGCCCTGCCTTCGCGGCGGCCAGCACCGTCTCCATGCTCACTTCCAGGCAGAGGCAGACGACGGCGGCACCGTCAATAACGTCCGCTGCCGCGGCGACGTCCGCGGGCGACAAGGTGCCGTTGGCCCCCGCCGAGATGATGATGTTGTTCTCACCGCCGGCATCGACGGCGATGACGGCGACGCCCGTCTCTGCCGGGGCGGTCCGGACGTGCCCGACGTCCACTCCGGCACCGGAGGCTGAGGAGAGCAGCATCTGCCCGTTGGAATCATCCCCCACGGCACCGACGAGGCGGACGTCAGCGCCCAGCCTGCTGGCAGCCACAGCCTGGTTGGCACTCTTGCCACCCGGATTGACCGCGAAGCCGTTGCCGTGCACCGTTTCACCCGGCAGCGGCAACCGCTCGCAGTAGATGGTGAGGTCGGCGTTCAGGGAGCCGACGACGACGATCCGGCCTTTGGACTCGTCGGTTGCGGGGCTCATTCGGTCACCTCAGCCTCGACCGGCTTGGGGATCAGGAGCGAGGCCGCGAAGGCGGCCACGGTGATGACCAGTCCGGTGACTACGACGCTCAGGTAGGACGCCTTGGCATCTCCGAGCGAAGACGTTGCAACCAGCACCGCGGGCAGCACCAGGAAGCTCAGGCCGGCGCCGAGGTTGAAGGCGCCCGCGTTCATGCCGGGCAGGAAGCCGGGGTTTCCGCCGGGTGAGAGGACAACTCCGAGTCCGTTAAGCATGATGTTGACCGTACCGGCGTACATGACGCCCAGCAAGACCGTGCCCGCGATCATCATCGGCAGGCTGCTGAGGCCGAAGAACGCGATGATGCCCAGCGCTGCGATACTGCCAACCATGCCGATCCGCAGGACCTTGGTGTAGCCGAGGACCGGGGCGAGCCGGCCGCTGATGGGACCGATGAGCCAGCCCAGCAGGGCGTACGGGGTGAGGATGATCAACGACATTTCGGTGGGGCCGATGCCGAAGCCGGGCGCAGCCGCCTGGACGTAGGCGGGAACGATGCCGTTGATGACGGCGAAAATGCCGGTCATGGTCAGGGTGGTGGTCAGCAACGGCGCCCAGGTGGAGCGTTGGCGCAGGTGGACGGTCTCCACCATGGGTTGCTTGGCCCGTTTTTCCACGGTCCAGAACCCGGCGAATGCCGCCGCGGCAACCACCACCAGGCCGATGGACAGCATCAGCGTGCCGGACTCAAAGGCGCCGACGAGCTTTGAGCCTTCGTTGAGGGCCGTGAGGAGGGCGCCCACCGCAACCACGATGAAGAACACGCCCAGCCAGTCCATGGTGGTGCCGGCGGCGGGCTTGCTTTCCCGGGCAAGGATGGCAATGAGGGCTGTGGCGACAACGGCGAGGCCCACCATCAGCCAGAAGATGCTGCGGAACCCATAGTGCTCGGCGAAGTAACCGCCCACGAAGGAGTCCACGCCGGCCACGCCGCCGTTGACTGCGGTGATCAGGCCCATCAGCGTGCCGTATTTCTTCGGGCTGCTGACGGCAGAGCGGAGCATGATGAGGCAGAGCGGCACGGTGGGGCCGCTGACGCCCTGGATGATGCGGCCCACGAAGAGCCAGGTCACGTCGGGTGCCAGGGCTGCGATGACGGAACCGACTGCCATCAGGAGCATCATGCCGAGGAGGATCTTCTTGCGCCCGATGATGTCGCTCAGGCGGGGCAGGAAGAGGGAGAACAGGGCGGCCGCTGTGAAGAACCAGGTCTGGGACAGGCCGATGGTGGCCTGGTCCGTATTGAGCTCCTTGCCCATGGTGACCAGGGCGGGGCTGAGCATGGACGCGTTGAGCTGGAAGGCGACGCAGGCGGCGAGCAGAGCCACCATGAGGGCGGTGACGTTGCCGCGGCTGGTCTTTACGTCAGTGAACGTGGCAGTCATTATTTGGCTCCCAGGGCTTCGAGGCCGGCTGTTTCAAGGCCCGCCGGTTCACCGATGCGCACAAGTGCATCCGTAACGAGGTCCCAAAACTTTTTGTGGTCCAGGTCCACGGCCACGGAGGTGTGGCAGTCTGCGGGTGCGGGGGCACGGAAATCGGCCACCGTCATGCCGAGCGTCAGCTTGCCCTGCAGTTCGATGTCCACGGGAACCTTGCGGGTGCTGACGATGCTGGGATCGATGACGTAGGCCACGGCACAGGGATCGTGGACGGGCGGGTAGTCGAAGCCCTGGGCGTCCTTGTAGGTCTTCGTGAAGAATTCCATGAGTTCCAGCACGAACTTGGCCGGTCCGGTGCCCACAGCCGCAATCTTTTCCACCACCTCGGGGGTGGCCAGGGCCTGGTGCGTGAGGTCCAGTCCCACCATCACCACGGGCCACTTCTCGTTGAACACAATGTGCGCGGCTTCGGGATCGATGATGATGTTGAATTCGGCCACGGCGCTCCAGTTGCCAACGTGGTAGCCGCCGCCCATCAGGACAACTTCCTTCACGCGTTCCACAATGCGCGGTTCCTTGCGGGCAGCGAGCGCGATGTTGGTGAGCCCGCCGGTGGGGACCAGGGTGACCGTCCCGGGTTCGTGCGCCATGACGGTCTCGATGATGAGGTCGACGGCGTGGCGCGGGTCCAGTTCGATGGTGGATTCCGGCTGCGCGGGGCCGTCCATGCCGGTTTCGCCGTGGATGTCCGGCGCGTTTTCGATGGTGCGGACCAGGGGGCGGGCGCAGCCGGCAGCGAAGGGCACACCGGTGATGCCGGCGATGGTCCCGACGGACAGGGCGTTTTTGGTGACCTTTTCGAGGGTCTGGTTGCCCACCACCGTGGTGACGGCCAGCAGCTCGATATTTGGGTTCCCGTGTGCAAGAAGCATGGCGACGGCGTCATCGTGCCCGGGGTCGCAGTCGAGGATGATCTTCCTGGGGGCGGGTGTCGTTGGTTCGGATTCCACGTTTATTCTCCACGTCATTGGGGCCTGCAAGAGCAGCGGGCGCGCACTTATCAGAGCGATCATGACACCCGCGCGGGTGTCGCGTCAAGCGCTTAACGTTATCGCACGTCAAGCGCTTGACCCAGCGGCGGTCGGTGGTGGCGGGCCGGTGTACGCTGACCGCGCTTCCGGCCTACTACGATCGGAGGATGGAATCCGGGGAACAGCTGCGGCAGCACGTGCGAACGCCACGCGTCACGGCCGCCATGGTGGCCGCCAGGGCGGGTGTATCGACGGCGACCGTATCCCTGGTGGCCAACGGCAAGACCGCCGGCCGCGTTTCGGAGGACAACATCGCCAGGGTGCAGGAAGCTATTTCCGTGCTTGGCTACGTCGTGGACAGTGTGGGCAGCTCGCTGGCCAAGGGCGTCAGCTCCATCGTTATACTCGTGGCCCCGGACATTTCGAACCCGTTTTTCGCCAAGGTGATCGCCGGTGTGCGGGAGTCCCTGGGGGCAAGCTACCAGCTGCTGCTGTCCGTCACGGACGCCGGGGAGTTCCCGCAGGCGGACGACGTCCGGAAGCTGATGGCACTCCGGCCGGCCGGGCTCCTGGTTGACGCTCCCAACGCCGGGTTCCTCGAAGATCTTGGCGCGGCCGGGCCGCTGGTACTGCTGGACGCTCCGGGGCTGGAGGCATACGCGCCGTCAGTGAATCTGGACGTGGCCCACGGAGCCCGGGAACTGGCGGCGCACCTGGCAGCCGCGGGGCATCGGAAGGTTGCCTATGTGGACAGTGTCACCGGGACGGCGACGTTCGCCCTTCGCCGCGAAGCCTTCCTCGCCGAGGCCGCGAAGCACGGGATAACCGTGGATTCCGATCACATCATCAGCACCACCATCGACGTCGGCGCGGCAGCGGGTGCCTTCGCCGTTGCCTGGCCACAGTGGCAGCGCAAGGGGGTCACCGCCGTCGTCTGTTGCACAGACACCCACGCCTACGGAGTGCTGCAGGAAGCCCGGGTGGCAGGGGTGCAGATCCCGGGGCAGCTGGCCATCGCCGGCTTCGATGATCTGCCGTACTCCGCGACGAGCAACCCCAGCCTGACCAGCGTGCACCTGCCGGCAACCTCCCTCGGACTCAACGCCGGAGAACAGCTGCGCCGGCTCATGGAAGGCCACCGGCTGGAGCAGCCGCAGCTGACACTGGAGAGCTCCCTGATGATCCGCAACTCCACCTCGGCATCCGCCTAGCCCTGCAAGCCGCGACTATTTCCCGGTGTCACCGACCGCGACATGGACCTCATGCGAGACGGCAGTGCCGCGCTCCACGGTCCGGGACACCGTGCAGTACTTATCGTGCGAGAGGTTTACCAGGCGTTCCACCATGCCGGCGGCTTTGTGCCCGTCCGCCGTGTCAGGAAAGGCAATATTGAAGGACAGGTGCAGCCCGTCCACGCGGTTGGCGCCGTCCTCAACCACCTTGTGGCCGGTTGCCGCGACCCGGAAGGACGTGGGCTCGGCGCTGCGTGCCGTCACGGTATCCACGTCGATGGCCGAACATCCGGCGATGGCGGCCAACAGCAGCTCCACCGGACTCAGCAGCCCTTCGCCGTGGCCAAACTCAATTTCTGCACCCGCACCGTTGCGCGCCGTGTAACGGGACGTTTCCGTGCGGGTCAGCTCGACGGAACGCAGTGTGGGGTCTTCGTTTTCGCTCATGGGACCATGATGCCACCCGCGGGCGGGACGTTTCCGGGCGCGGCGTGCCGGGCGTCGTGCAGAATGATCCCCATGGACGTACAGGCATCTGCCCCGGCCGCCGGAACACTGCGGCGCAGCATCTCTTTGGGCCAACTCATCTTCTTCGGCCTCGTCTTCATCGGGCCTGCCGCCGCGGTGGGGATTTTCGGCACCTTGGATGCGAAGTCGTCGGGCGCAGTGGCCTCGGTCTACATCATCGCAACGCTGGTCATGGCGTTCACCGCGGTCAGCTACATGCGCATGTCCCGGGAGGTGCCGCGGGCGGGTTCGGTCTTTGCCTATGCGGGGACGGGCATCGGCCCGCGGGCCGGCTACGTTTCCGGCTGGATGATCCTGCTTGACTACCTGCTCATTCCCTCTGTCGCCTACATGTTCACGGGGATCGCACTGAATTCCCTGTTCCCGGCGATCCCCATCTGGGCCTTCGTGGCGGTGGCGGTCGTTGCAACCACGGCACTGAACCTCGCGGGGGTGCAGTTGGCGTCCAAGGTGATCACCGGCGTCGTACTGCTGGAGGTGCTGGTCCTGTTGGTGGTGCTGGTTTGCGGAGCCTGGGTCCTGGCCACCCAGGGGGCCACGCGGCCGTGGCTGAGTCCCTTTACGGGGGTTGGCGGGTTCTCAACCACTGCCGTCCTGGCTGCAGTCTCCGTTGCCGTCCTTTCATTCCTTGGCTTTGATGCGCTGGCCACCTTCGCCGAGGAGGCCAAGGGCAGCGTCCGGATGATTGGCCGGGCGACCATCCTGTGCCTGGTCATCGCCGGCATCCTTTTCGTGGCGCAAAGCTACGTCGGAGCACTGCTGTCCCCCACCACCCCGGCGGAGCTTGCCGCCAACCCCGGACTCGAAGGCGCCGCCTACTACAACGCCGTCGGGACCAGCATCGGACCCTGGCTGCATTGGCTCCTGGCCCTGTCCAAGGCCGCCGGAGCCGCTTTCGCCGCCATGGTGGGGCAGGGCGCGGGCAGCCGCATCGTCATGGACATGGCCCGCGAACGGCGGCTGCCGAGCGGGCTGGCCAAGGTCTCTGTAAGGCGGGGGGTGCCTGTACGCAGCATCCTGCTCACCGCGTCCGGAAACATCATCGTGGCCCTGTGGGCGGCCAGCCGCGGCGACGGCCTGGACATCCTCAGCTCGGCTGTCAACGTCGGAGCCCTGACCGCATTCATCCTGCTGCACGCGTCGGTGATCGGCTACTTCCTTGTCAAGAAGTTGGGCACCGGGCCTGGAAACTGGTTCCTGCACGGGGCGGTTCCCGCCATCGGGGCCGCCTTGCTGGTGGTGGTGCTGGCGTCCGCCACGCCCCTTGCCCTGGGGGTGGGGCTCGCCTGGTTGATAGTGGGGCTCCTGGTGGCCGCAATCATGTACAGGCGGCGGACCGCCGTTGAAACTGCCGCCTGACGGACCCCCGCCGTAAGCTGGGGGCATGCCGAGTAATTGGGACAGCCTGGACATCAGCCTGCGTGAATCCGTGCAGGAGAACGTGGAGATCTACGAGCGCGTCCGCCCTGCCCTGAAGCTGGTCACCAAAGACGTTCTCCACATCCTCCGCGACATGCTGAAGGACACCGAGGTCACGCCGCTGTTTGTCACCGGCCGCACCAAGTCGGTGGAATCCTTCCGGGAGAAGATTTCCCGGATTGAGGAACCCCTGGAACCCGGCGGACCCCCGGTGCTGAAGTTCCCGGACCCGTTCCGCACCCTCAATGACATGGTGGGCGTGCGCGTCATCACCAAACTGCCCACCGAGAATGCCCTGGTGGCCAACATCATCAAGCGCCAGCGCCAGGTGTTTGACTGCCGCGGGGACCGGGAGAAGGACATCGGCTCCATCGAGTCCGGCACCTACGGCTATTCCAGCCGACACCTCATCCTGCGCACCATCCAGAATGAGGCAGTCAAGGACTATCAGCAGGTCTTCAACCCGGACATCGCGCCCAACGGCAGCTATTTCTTCGAATGCCAGATCCGCACCGTTTTCGCGCACGCGTGGAGCGAGATCGAGCACGACATCCGCTTCAAGGCCGATGACCCGCGCGCCTGGACCCCGCACTTCGACCGGCAGTTCACCGCCACCGCAGCGATGCTGGAAACCGTCGAAAGCGCCTTCGCGGACCTGCACGAACGCTATGAGGAAGTCCGCAGCTATTGGGACCTGGAAGGGGAGGGCGCTGCACAGCTCACTCCCAACCGGATCCGTGATGTCTGGCGCACGCTGCTGCCGCACGTGGACCGGAAGGTCGACGACGACTGGGGCTGGGCTGCCGAGCTCATGGCAGCGCACGGCCTGAACCAGACCGTCCAACTGGCGGGGCTGCTCAGCGCCCAGCGGATCACCGAGGTCCGGAAGGCGCTGGACCACCGCTACTCCCCCGGCCCGGACCGCCTGCTCGATGACCTCCTGCTCTGGCAGTACGGCACCAAACACATTGACCTCACCGCAGAAGCGCCCGACGCCGTCCCGCACCCGCGGCGCGACAGCCTCCTGCGGCGGCTCAAACAGATCGAACGCTACCGCCAGACGAAGTCCGGGTAGGTCAATCGCGGAGCCGCCGGATTATTGGGCACCACCGACATTCAACTACCCTTGACTCATAGGGGCGGCTGTTGTAAACGGACCCCCGAGGCTTCCGGTTCCTGCCCCGCGGCAGGATCCGGCACCTGTTTTTGCCCCTCTCTGACAAGGATTCCGCCATTTCCACGGACGCATTCTTCGCCACGCTCACCCGGATCCGCAACGTCATCGTGCCTGCGTCCGCTCGATCCTGGCTGAATACGCCGCGCGGCCTGCTCGCCGGCTTCATCCTTGTGCACCTGGGGTTCCTGGTCTTCGGTGCGCTGCTCTCCCTGCGTGGCGAGGCGTTCAGCGACACGTTCATTTACCGCGAGTGGGCCAGGGCTGGCTTCAACGACGCCAACCTCACGGGCGGCCCCAGCCCCTGGGTGTACCCCATCCTCGCGCTGATCCCCATGGCACTTGCAGGGTTGGCCGGTCCTGGACCGTTCTTCTTCCTCTGGGTGCTGATGACCACCCTCCTCAACGGCTGGGGCCTGGCCAAGCTCACGGACCGTGGCCGCAACCAGGACGCCATTCCCGCGGGCTGGTGGTGGCTGATCTTCACGCTGCTGATGGGCTGGCTGGGCTTCGCGCGCGTGGACGGCCTTACCGCACCGATCGTCCTGGTGGCCCTGGCCTACGGTGTGGGCCGGCCGTTTGTCGCCTCGGTCATGCTTGCTGCGGCCACCTGGGTGAAAGTCTGGCCGGCCGCCGTCATGCTGGCCCTGTTCGCCGTCGTCAAGAACCGCCTGCTGGTGGTGCTGGCGGGCGTCGCCACCTCAGCGGCAGTGGTGGCCATTGCAGCCTCTGTGGGCAGCGTCCCCAAGCTGCTGAACTTCCTGACGCAGCAGGGCGATCGGGGAATGCAGCTGGAGGCAACGTTCACCACGCCGTGGCTGTGGCTGTCCGTGCTGAATGCCGGCGGATCCCGGATGTACATGAACACCGATATCAACTCAATGCAGGTCGATGGTCCCGGCACGGCCGTGATGTCCGTGCTGATGCAGCCGCTCCTGGTCCTCGCCGCGCTGCTCGTGGCCGGGTTGACGTTCTGGGCGCTGCACAACGGCAAGCTCAACAGCAACGGAAAACTCGACGGCGGCGTGGACCGCACCGAACTGCTGCTGGCCGGAGCGCTAACCCTGGCCACCGCCTTTGTGGTCTTCAACAAGGTGGGCTCGCCCCAGTTCATGGTGTGGCTGGCCCCGGCCGTGGCAGTGGGCCTGGCGCACAGCTGGCGTGAATGGCGGGTCCCCGCAGCCATGCTCATCGCCATCGCGGTGGCCACGTTCTTCATCTACCCGCTGTTCTACGATGCCCTGAGCCATAACAACCCCCTGATGGCCGGCGTGCTGACCATCCGCAACGTCCTCCTGGTGGTCCTGTTCCTGTGGTCCGTCCGGCGCCTGTACTCGCTGGGCAAAAAGACTTCAGCGTCCGTCCCCGCGCTCAAGGAGTCCTGAGATTTCCACGAAGTTCTTCGACCGGCTGGTCAGCGTCCGCAGTACCGTCCTGCCCGCCCGCATGGTGGACTGGTTCGCCCGTCCGTCCAGTGTCTGGTGGGGCTTCGCTGTCATCCATCTGTACTTCCTGGGCTGGATGGCGTCCTTCTTCCTCAGTGGCGGGACGTTCAGCGACACGGAGCAGTACCGCCAGTGGGCCATGGACGGTTACAACCCGGACAGCCTGGCCGGGAAGATCAGCCCGTGGGTGTACCCGGTGCTGGCACAGATCCCGATCTTCCTCGCGAACATCGCCGGACCCGGTCTCTACCTCCTGTGCTGGTTCCTGATCATCACAGCCCTCAACGCCGTCGGGCTCGTTTTCCTGACCCGCGGACCGCGGAAGGTGCGGGGCATCGCGCCTGCCTGGTGGTGGCTGTTTTTCACCGTTTTTATGGGTTACCTCAGCTTCGCCCGGGTGGAGGGCATCACCGCACCCATCGTGCTCATTGCGCTGCTCTACGCGGCCGAACGCCCTCTAGTCGCAGGGATTCTGCTGAGCGTCGCCACCTGGATCAAGGTCTGGCCCGCAGCCGTTCTGGTGCCGTTCGTTATTGCCAGCCGGCAGCGGCTGCAGGTGGTGGCATCCGGCGTGGCCGTCACCGCCGTCGTCGGTCTTGGCACCTACCTGTCCGGCGGCCTGCCGCACATTCTGGACTTCCTGACCAACCAGGGCGAACGCGGCATGCAGCTTGAAGCCACGTTTTCAACGCCGTGGGTGTGGCTGAGCGTGTTCAACATCGCCGGTTCCAGGATGGCGGACAACACGGCCATCAACTCCACCGAGGTCTACGGACCCGGCGCGTCCGTGGCCGCATTCCTGATGCAGCCGCTGCTCATCATCGCCGCGGTGGTGGCGGCCATCCTTCTGGTCCGGGCACTGAAGCGCGGCGCCGAGCGGGAGGAACTCTTCCTCGAAGGCGCACTGATGATGACCACTGCGTTCATCGTGTTCAACAAGGTGGGTTCGCCGCAGTTCATCATCTGGCTGGCGCCGGTGATCATCGCAGGCCTGACCCACGATTGGGACCGCTGGAAGGTTCCTGCTGCTCTGCTGATGGGGATCGCGGTGACCACGTTTGTGATCTACCCGCTGTTCTACACCCCGCTCATCCACGCACACCCGGTCATGGCTGCCATCCTGACGACGCGCAACGTGCTCCTGGTGGTGCTGCTGTGGTGGTCCGTAAAGCGCACCGCGGAGCTGGGGCGGAAGCCGACGGCGGTGCCGCAGGCCGAAGCCGCCTGAGCCGGAGCGGCTCCTTAGCGCCGCGCCGCCCGCTGGTCCAGGACCCAGCGCCAACCACGCCGTGCCCAGTCCGAGGGTTTGCCCTCGATCAGCAGCTTCCGGGTGTGGATGTCCAGGACCAGCAGGTAGAACGTGAACAGCAGCGCCGTCACAAACGCCAGCGACGACGCGTCCACGGCCAGCTGCACAAAGGACCAGACCGAAAGCTGGTCCTGCGCGCCGAACACCACAAAGAACGTTACGCCCACATAGAGGCACCGGATCTGCCAGTCGTTCCGGATGCCGGTGACCGCCAGGAATGGCAGGAACCACAGGATGTACCAGGGCTGGATGATGGGCGAAAGCATTACGACGGCGGTAAACGCCAGGGCCAGCCGGCGCACCGCCCGGGAGTAGTCGCCGCGGAACATCAGCAGCAGGACCAGCCCGATGGCGGCCCACTTCATGCCCGTCCGCAGCAGATCCCCTAGAACGGCGCCGGGCAGCCCCAGCACGTTGCCGAGGAACTCAACCTGCTGCCCCAGGAAGCCTGACGGCGAATAGCCGGTGTAACCCGGCGTCGGGTCCATGATTGCCCACACCCAGCCCAACCCGAGGTTGTAGGGGATCCCGCTGACGGCCAGCACCGCGAAACTGATTCCCGCCGTCGCGCCCCAAATCAGGAACTTCCGCGTCCACGAGGCGGCCGGTCCGGCCCACATGACCCCGATGAACGGCAGCAGCAGCACCGTGATCGGCTTGATCCCGATGGACGCGGTAACCAGCAGGATTCCGGCCAGGTAGCGCTTTGTCGCAGCGAAGTAGACGCCGGCCACGGCGAGGCCCACCATGAGTGCGTCGTTGTGGGCGCTAGCCACGAAGCTGATGAGGAACAGCGGGTTGGCCACGGCGATCCAGAGTGCCCGCGCGCCGTTGATACCGTGCAGTTCGGCCAGCCTGGGCACGTAGATGACGCAGAGCAGAACCCCGACGCCGGCGATCAGGCGGAACATCAGCACGGAAACGTCGGGCTGCGCCCCGGTCAGCCCCACCACGCCCCGTGCCAGCCACAGGAAGTAGGGCCCGTACGGGGTCCTGTTCTCGGCCCAGGCCGGGTCCGCGCCGAGAGCGAACCAGTTATTTAGGGTGGAGATGCCCACGTTGTAAGGATTCTGGCCTTCCATCACCAGGCGGCCCTGGCCGGTGTAGGCATAGACGTCGCGGGAGAAGATCGGGACCGCCAGCAGGAGCGGCAGGGACCAGGCGGAAATGGCGATCACCACCGACCGCAGGGAATGTTCGCCCCAGTCGCCCAGCCGCTGGCCCAACCGGAGCCAGGACCGCATCAGGAGCATGGCACCTACCGTGATGAGTACGGTGGACAGCGTCACGCCCCAGCCCTCGGTCCGCAGCGCGATGACCACCGGCTGGCGGATCATGGGCGAGCCGTTGGCGATCCAGCCCGTCCCGATCGAACCGACAAACATCATGAGGGCGCCAACGAAGCCTTGTCCGATGGCGATGTACGCCCGGCGCTTCGCCGGCGCAGCTACGGCAGGCGCAGCTGACTGCGGGAGCTCCGCGCCGGCCGCTGTCTTTTTCGACGGGCCCTGGAAACTCTCCGAAGTGCTGAGGTGTGAACCGCCTGCCGTCATGTTTTCTGTGGTCCCCTACTTACGTTACGGCGCTGGTTGGACCAGCTATGGGCCGGTCTACAACCACGCCATTTTAGCAGTTGGCCCACGGCGTGCCCCAGACTGGTAGGGGCGGCGGTGCCCCCTATTTTCGCGACAGGCGGCGCGCCGGTCCATGGGTCCGGAAGAATGAAGCCTCCAGCCCGTATGTCACCAGCACGATTGGACCCCCCACATGGCCGCACGAAGCGCCCCCTCCGCCCGGACCAGCACCCCTCAGCAGCTCCAGTCGGTCCGGGCGACACTTCGCTCCCCACGGAGGCTCAAGACCGAGGCGCTGGCGGGCCTGGTAGTGGCGCTGGCGCTGATTCCGGAAGCGATCGCGTTCTCCGTGATCGCGGGCGTGGATCCGCGGATCGGCCTGTTCGCCTCGTTCACCATGGCCGTCACCATCTCGTTTGTGGGCGGCCGGCCCGCCATGATTTCCGCCGCCACCGGCGCCGTGGCCCTGGTGATTGCGCCGCTGATGCGCAGCCACGGCCTGGACCACCTGATCGCGGCAGTGATCCTGGCCGGCGTCTTCCAGATCCTGCTGGCAGTCCTCGGCGTCACCCGTTTGATGCGGTTCATCCCGCGTTCGGTGATGGTGGGCTTTGTGAACGCGCTGGCCCTCCTGGTGTTCATGGCCCAGATTCCCGAACTGATCGGAGTGCCGTGGATGGTGTATCCGCTGGTGGTGGTGGGCCTGGTCATCGTGGTGGGACTTCCCAGAATTACGACGGCGGTGCCCTCACCGTTGGTGGCGATCGTGGTGCTCACCCTGTTTGCGGTCCTGGCCGGCATCCACGTCCCTACCGTCCAGGACAAGGGCCAACTGCCCGAAAGCCTGCCGTCGCTGTTCATCCCCCACGTGCCGCTGACATGGGAGACGTTCCAGGTGATTGCGCCGTTCTCACTGTCCATGGCCCTGGTGGGGCTGCTCGAATCCCTGCTGACCGCCAAGCTGGTGGACGACATCACGGATACCCGCTCCAACAAGACCCGCGAGGCCTGGGGCCAGGGAGTGGCGAACGTCGTCACAGGATTCTTCGGCGGCATGGGTGGTTGCGCCGTGATCGGCCAGACCATGATCAACGTCAAGGGCTCCGGGGCACGGAGCCGGGTGTCCACGTTCCTGGCCGGCATCTTCCTGCTGGCCCTGGTGGTGCTGCTGGGAAACGTGGTGGGCCTGATCCCGATGGCTGCCCTGGTGGCCGTGATGATTTTCGTTTCCGCCATCACCTTCGAGTGGCATTCCATCGCCCCGCGGACCCTGCGGCGGATGCCCAAGTCCGAGACCGCAGTCATGCTCATCACCGTGGCAGTAGTGTCAGCCACGCACAACCTGGCCATCGGCGTCGGGGCGGGCGTGCTGGCGGCCATGGCCCTGTTCGCCCGGCGGGTGGCGCACTTCGCCACCGTGGAGCGCACCGTCGTCGAACTTAACGCCGAAAACGTGGCCACCTACACGGTGGACGGCGAACTGTTCTTCGCGTCCTCCAACGACCTGTACACCCAGTTCGAGTACGCCCTGGACGCGCAACCGGACATCAGCAGGGTGATTGTGGACCTGCACGCTTCGCACCTCTGGGACGCGTCCACCATCGCCGTCCTCGACGCCGTCACAGAAAAGTACCGGCGGCATGGGCGGGAAGTGGAGCTGATCGGGCTGAACGCGGCCAGCGTGCAGATGCGGGAGCGGCTGGCGGGAAAGCTCCGGTGATCGAGCCTGTCGAGATCCAGGGGTTTCGCTCCCCACCGGGGCAACCGGCACTAACGGGCGATGATGACATCGAGGATGCGCGGCCCATGCACTCCCTCGACGCGCTCGAGCTCTATATCGCTGGTGGCGCTGGGGCCGCTGATCATGGTCAACGGCCGGGTGCCATCGATGCGGCGGAAGGCCTCGGGCACAATACCGGAGATGTCCCCCACCCGGACCACGCAGATGTGGTGATCGGGGACCAGGGTGATGGCCCGGCGGCCCTGGTCCGGGCTGCCGTCCAGGATGATGGTGCCCGTTTCGGCGACGGCGACGGCGCTGCCGGTCACCACCGCGTCCACCGCGTCCAACTCCGCAACGGTGAGCGGGGCCGCGCGGGAATCGACCCGGCGCCGGACATTGGCGGAGTCATTGTCGGCGGCCGTCAGCCACTGGGGATCCAGCCCCTCCGGCACCACGTAACTCCCGGCGTCGGCGAGCAGTCCGGCAATGACCGCAGGTATCTCCGCGGCCGTCACCACAACAACCCGGGCCTTGTAATCCTCCAGCCGGTCCACCAGCATCCCGATGCACGCAGCCTCGTCCAGACCGGACGTTTCCCGATACCCTCGGGGAATTTCCGGCACTTCAGGGGCGTCGTTGAGGGCGGAACGGATCCGGCCGAGGATGTCTTCGCGGGCGCTCATGCCTGGTCTCCCTTGTGATCTGACGGCTTGCCGGCCTCTGCCGGCGGATTCTTGGCGTCCGGAGTTTTGTGCTCCTTAGCCCACCAGCTTCGGAACGACTCCGCCGGCGGTGCGGGAATGTCCCGGCTCTGGGTCCAGCCCGCCGCTATGCCGGGCAGTTTGGTGATCTTTTTGTCGGGGCCGGCGGCCAGGCGTCCGAGGGGAAGCCCCTTTTCAAGCAGTCCAAGCCGCTTGCCGGAAGA
Organism: Arthrobacter sp.; assembly: GCA_035692345.1. GTDB lineage: Bacteria > Actinomycetota > Actinomycetes > Actinomycetales > Micrococcaceae > Arthrobacter. The sequence continues at coordinate 16,813 of DASSIA010000025.1, forward strand.
AAGAGCCCAGGAGGCTGCCTTCATACCCACGTCCATCTGGCCGGGTATTTTTTTCTTCCCGCGTTTGCTGTCCACGTCGACGCTGCGCAGGTGGACCAGGATGTCGGGGATGTTGATCTTCACCGGGCAGGCGTCGTAGCAGGCCCCGCAGAGGGAGGACGCGTAAGGGAGTGAATTGTTCTCTTCGGCCTGGATGCCGGTCATCAGCGGCGAGAGGATGGCGCCGATCGGCCCTGGGTAGGTGGACCCGTAGGCGTGCCCGCCGGTGCGCTCATAGACGGGGCAGACGTTCATGCAGGCGCTGCACCGGATGCAGTGCAGGGCCGAGCGTCCCATTTCGTCCGCAAGGGCTGCGCTGCGGCCATTGTCGAGGAGCACCAGATGCACGTTCTGCGGACCGTCACCCTCGGTGACGCCGGTCCAAAGCGAGGTGTAGGGGTTCATCCGCTCTCCCGTGGAGGACCGCGGCAGCAGTTGCATGAACACCTCCAGGTCCTGCCAGGTGGGCAGCAGCTTTTCCACGCCCATGACGGTGATCAGGGTCTCCGGCAGCGTCAGGCACATCCGCCCGTTGCCTTCGGATTCGACGACGGCCAGCGTGCCTGAGTCGGCCAGCGCGAAGTTGGCGCCGGAGACGGCCACCTTCGCCGTGAGGAATTTGCGCCTGAGGTGCGCCCGGGCCGCCATGGCAAGCACCGCCGGTTCGTTGGTCAGGCCCGGATCCACGCCCGGCATTTCACGGAGGAAAATATCGCGGATTTCAGTGCGGTTCTTGTGGATCGCGGGAACCAGAATGTGGCTTGGTTTGTCGTGGTCAAGCTGGACGATCAGCTCGGCGAGGTCCGTTTCGTAGGCTGCGATCCCCTGTTCTTCGAGGTATTC
>DASSIA010000026.1:0-3258 GCA_035692345.1 Arthrobacter sp.
TTGGGAGCCTCTCCGCTGCGCAGCACCTCAAGCCGTTGCCGGAACTCAACTTCGTCGATCTCCCCGCGGGCATAGCGCTCCCGCAGCACCCCTTCGGCTCCCTGGCTGGCAGCCCAATGGTGGTTCCGGCGCCATGTCCTCCGGGCCACGAAGATGAACAGTCCGATGACCAGGATCCAGAACAGCGGGAACAGCAGGAACCAGGGAGAAAAGCCGCCGTGCCATGGCCCGTAGACAACGGTATCGGCCGGGACCTGCGCTGCGGCAGTGCCCAGTGCGGTGGTAATGGCAGTGAACATCTCAAGTTCTCCAGACTCTCGTGGAAGCCGGCTTTCGGCTCTGTATCGAGTCTCGCCCCCGCGTCAGGACATCGCGTCCGACGGCGGGAGTCACCTGCCAGGGCCCGCGTACTCCTGCGGGAGTCTGTTCAATGCGCGGATCCCCGGGCTCAGCCTGCCCAGCCGGGCCGTACCAGGCCGGATTCGTACGCCAGCACCACCAGCTGTACCCGGTCCCTGACCATCAGCTTGGTCATGATCCTCGAAACGTGGGTCTTCGCGGTGAGCGGTGTGATGAACAGCCGGGCCGCGATTTCGGCATTGTTCAGCCCTTCCCCGACAAGCCGCAGGACTTCCCGTTCCCGCTCCGTGATCCGTTCCAGTGTGGCCGGCTGCGCCGCGGCCCTCGAATGCATGGCCAGCTGGGCCATGATCCGCCGGGTGACGGACGGCGAAAGCAGCGCATCGCCGTCGTACACCACCCGGACAGCGCGCAAGAGCTCTGCCGGTTCGGTGTCCTTGACCAGGAATCCGGCCGCGCCGGCCCGGACCGCCTCGGCAATGTATTCATCCAGTTCGAACGTGGTCAGCATGATGATGCGTGTCCCCGGCAGCGCCGGGTCGGACAGAATCTGCCGGGCCGCCGCCAGTCCATCTCCTCCCGGCATCCGGATGTCCATCAGGATGATGTCCGGGTGGTGCCGCAGGGCCAGGCGTACCGCGTCGCCGCCGGTGCCGCATTCGTCCACGACGGTCATGTCCGGCTCGGCCTCCAGCAGGGCCCGGAAGCCTGCGCGGATGAGGTTCTGGTCATCGGCCAGCAGGATCCTGATCACGGCTGCTCCCCGTTTCCCGTGGCGGGAAATCCTGTTACGGGCAGCGGGAAAACCGCGCGGACGCGCCAACCACCGGCTTCCGGAGCACCCAGCTCCAGGCGGCCGCCCAAGGCGGCCACCCGCTCGCGCATCCCCGTGATGCCGTTGCCTTCGGGCACACCGGCGGCCCCGGCGCCGTCGTCGTCGATGGTCACCGTGAGTGCTCCTTCCGTCCCGTGAATGACGACGGCGGCGCTCCGGGCCCCCGAGTGCCGCACCACGTTCGTCAGCGCTTCCTGGACGATGCGGTAGGCAGCCTCCTGGATGGCGCCCGGGATCTCCGGCGTGGCAGGGTCCGTGACCAGCCGGACGTCCAGGCCGGCGCGTCGGGCACTCTCCACCAGTTCCGGAACGCGGGCAAGGCTGGGTTGGAGTGGAGGCCGGAGCGGGGCATCCTCCCGCAGCACGCCAAGCAGCTGGCGGACCTCGGCCAGCGATTCCTTGCTCGCAGCCTTGATCGTCTCCAACGCGGGCCGGAACTGTGCCGGATCCTTCTCCCCCAGGTGGAGCGCCACGGAGGCCCGGACATTGATCAGGGACAGTGAATGCGCCACCACGTCATGGATGTCCCGGGCCAACGCCAGCCTGTACTCGTCACGTGCGGCCTGTTCGGCGGCCGCACGCTGCCGGTGCCGCTCGGCGACGCGCTCACCCCGAAGGCGGAGCCCCTCCCCCAGCAGGACCAGGATGGCCAGCCATGACGTGCCCGCGAAGGCGCGGATAAGGGCGGTCTCGTCCGCGGTGCCGGCGGCGGCAATGCCCAGGGCGACGGCACCGATCCCGGCCACTGTCCACGCCAGGGCGCGCTTTCCGGCCGCGGCGGTCAGGATCAGGGCGAGGGCAAAGGAAAGCACCACCGGACCCCACGGATAGCCCAGGGCGAGGTAGGCACCGGTGGCCACGGCGGCAAGCGGCAGCATCGCCGAGGGCGCGCGGCGGCGCAGGGACAGTGCGGCCGGTCCCAACAGCAGCAGCACGAAGGCCAGCAGATCCAGGGGCCGGTGATCGGGTTGCCGTGCCGAGGCGAAGACAGTGCCCACCACCTGGACTGTTGCCGCCACCAGCACGATGGCGGCGGTGGGTGGTCCCCGGAAACGGCGCTGCATGCTCTGAGCCTATGCCCCGGACCGGCACGGCGTCCTCAGCTGACCGGCGTAGGGCGCCTACTCCCGATGGAGTAGACGTCCCGGTGGCCCGGCAGTGGCGAACAGCCGGGCACGGGGAGCTATTGTGCCGGTTCAGGCCGCGGCGTAGCGTAAATCGGGCCGGGGGTGGAAGTTCACGATTCTATCTGAGGACACACCATGAAAAGCCACGCGTTCAGGACAGCCGCAGTAGCCGGCGCCATCATCTCGTTGTTGGGCATCAGCGCACCGGCCCTCGCAAAACCGGATGGCGTCCCGGCCATTCCCTTGAATACCGGGCAGGAAACGACGGGATCCAACACCGGAGCCCACGGCTTCTTCAGCTACACCGTGGCGGGCGACGAGCTCTGTTATACGCTCACGGCAAGCGATCTGTCCGTGCCGGCCGTGGCGGCACATATCCACCTCGCGCCCCGCAACGTGGCCGGCGCGGTTGTTGTGCCGCTTAAAGTCGGAAGCGGTACCTCCTGGACCGTTGACGCCTGCACCACCCCGGACGCTGCGGTCCTGGCCGCAATACAGGCCAGCCCCGGGAGTTACTACGTCAACGTGCACACCCCGACCTTCCCCGGCGGTGAGATCCGTGGCCAGCTGAAGTAGGGCCTGTTAAAGCCCGACGGCGGGCCCGCCCTTTCGTCAAAGGTGCGGGCCCGCCGTCGGACTTCAGGTAAAGCGGTTTAGGCGATACCCGCCTGGCGCTCCGCGGTTTCCACCACGTTGGCGAGAAGCATGGCTCGGGTCATCGGACCCACACCGCCCGGGTTCGGGGAGATCCACGCGGCGACGTCAGCCGCCGCGGGTTCCACGTCTCCGGTGACTACTGCCTTGCCGTTGCCGTCGTCAACACGGCTCACGCCGACGTCGAGCACAATCGCGCCCGGCTTCAGGTCCGCCGCCTTGATCATGTGCGGGACGCCCGCAGCTGCGATCACGACGTCGGCCTGCCGCACTTCCGAGGGA
>DASSIA010000027.1:0-9765 GCA_035692345.1 Arthrobacter sp.
GGAGTAGATCCGCCAGCCACCGGCGATGTTCCGCAATTCAAAACCCCGGGGGCTGGCGCTGAAACCAGCATCGCTGGCACGGTCCATGTCCGGGGCTTTAACAGTATAGCCGCTATACTCCCGCTGCAGTTCCGCCAGCAATTGCTCGACGACGGCGACAGTCAGGTTAAGGCCGGCGGCCAGTTCAGTGGCGGTGGCCGGCTGGTCCAGGACCATCAGGACGGCCTCGAGCGCTGCCTTGGCGCCGCCGGGAAGATCGTGCAGGTCCAGATCAGGCTCCGGACGTTCGTGGCTCAATGCAGTTCCTCGTATTCTTCGCTGAGGTTTTCGGGTGACCAGTCCCGGCCGTCCGCGGTCCAGTGCACGGTCAGGTCGCCCAACGGCAACACCTGCTCGAAGGAGACAGCCCTGTCCCGGAACAGCTCCAGCAATGCCAGGAACCGGGCCACCACCACCAGGGTGGAATCGGCGTCGGCAATCAGCGCGCGGAAGGACAGGGGCCTGCCCAACTGGAGCCAGAGCCCCAGGATCTCGGCCTGTTCCTTCACGCTGACGGTGCTGCCGTGCAGGTGGGCCAGGCCCACCTCGGTGGGCCGTGGGGTCTTCGGTTTCAGGGCGGCCCCGGCCAGGCGCGCGAACTGGTCCGGTGTGTGCTTCCACACCAGTTCCGGGAGCATGGCGGCGAAGTGCTCTTCCAGTGCGACCTGGCGCGGAAACCGCCTGGCCTCCTGTTCCAAGGTGCCGGCCATCAGGGCGGCCACCTGTTTGAACGCCTTGTATTGGAGCAGCCGGGCAAACAGGAGGTCCCGGGCCTCGAGCAGGGCAATGTCTTCATCGTCCTCCACCTCGCCGGCGGGCAGGAGCCGGGCGGCTTTGAGGTCAAGCAGGGTGGCCGCGATGACCAGGAACTCGCTGGCCTCATCCAGCGCCCACTCCTCGCCAAGCTTCTGGAGGTTCCTGATGTATTTAATGAACTCATCAGTAACCGTGGCGATGGCCACCTCGGTAATATCCAGCTGATGCTTGGCGATCAGGCCCAGCAGGAGGTCGAACGGACCGGTGAAGTTGGCCAGGCGTACCTCAAAGCCGGGTTTGGACTCGGCCACGGCGTGGCTAGGGCGCGCCGCCGCGCGAGATCAGCTCTTTGGCCAGGCGGCGGTAGGCATCGGCGCCGATGTGGTTGCCTGCATAGCTGGTGATGGGCTCCGCGGCCACCGTGGCATCGGCGAACTTGATGGAGCGCTTGATGACGGTCTCGAAGACTTTGTCGCCGAAGGCTTCCACCAGCCGGGTGATGACTTCGCGGCTGTGCAGTGTCCGGGCGTCATACATCGTGGCCAGGACACCGTCCACCTGGAGTCCGGGGTTGAGTCTGTCCTGGACTTTGTCGATGGTCTCCACCAGCAGGGCCACGGCGCGGAGCGCGAAGAACTCGCAGATCAGGGGAATGATGACGCCGTGGGCGGCCGTCAGGGCATTGACGGTCAGCAGGCCCAGGGAGGGCTGGCAGTCGATGAGGACGACGTCGTAATCGTCCTCGACTTTCTTCAGCGCCCGGTCCAGGACCTGTTCACGGGCCACTTCGTTGACAAGCTGCACTTCGGCGGCGGAGAGGTCAATGTTGGCCGGCAGCAGGTCCACGTTTTCGACGCCGGTGTGGTGGATGGCGTCGCGGATGTCCACCTTGCGGTCCATCAGGACGTTGTAGATGGTGAGATCCAGTTCGTGCGGGTTGACGCCGAAGCCCGCCGACAGCGCGCCCTGCGGGTCAAAGTCGACCAGGAGCACTTTGCGGCCGTATTCGGCGAGGGCAGCCGCCAGGTTGATGGTGGACGTGGTCTTGCCAACGCCACCCTTTTGGTTCACCATGGCGATCACACGTGCGGGACCATGGGCCGACAGCGGGGCGGGTTCCGGAAATTCGCGGTGGGGGCGCCCGGTGGGACCCATGACGGCGTCTTCCAGATCGAGTTCCGTGCCTTCCAGAGTTGCCGAACCCTGTTCGCTGCTCACGTATCTATCCACACTTTCGATGACGGTGATCTTCTGCCGCTGGAGACCCAGGGCTGTTCCTGCCTTTTACCTAGGCTACAGGTCCCGACACGGTTATCGAGGGAACTTGACTTTGTGCGCATTCTGAGCCTTGACCTTCTGGTAGAGGTCGAAGGTTCAGTTTCCGCACGCAGGAACCGCCCGCCCAGCCGTGGCTGTGCGGGCGGTCAGTGTTGCCGCGTTTGGGCCGCCTGCTAGACGCGCACCGGTTCCGCCTGGTTGGCGGATGCTGCAATCACGGGCCCGCCATGTCCGGCGATCATGGTCTGCTCGTCGAAGGGAGCCCGGCCTGAGAGAACTTCCTCGACCTGGTTGCCGTCAATTTCCTTGACCCAGGTACCGATCAGGATGGTTGCCACGGCGTTGCCGGTGAAGTTCGTCAGGGCCCGCGCCTCGGACATAAAGCGGTCGATGCCCACGATCATGCCGACGCCGCCCAGCAGCTGGGGAGCATGGGCCTGAAGGCCTGCGGCCAGGGTGGCCAGGCCGGCGCCGCTGACGCCGGCGGCACCCTTGGAGGCAATGATCATGAAGATCAGCAGCGATATCTGTGCACCGAGGTCAAGCGGTGTGCCCATGGCGTTGGCCACGAACAGGGATGCCATGGTCAGGTAGATGGCCGTGCCGTCAAGGTTGAACGAGTAACCCGTGGGAACCGTGACGCCGACAACCGGCTTGGAGACACCCAGGTGCTCCATCTTGGCGATCAGGCGCGGCAGGGCGGCTTCGGACGATGAGGTGGAGAAGATCAGGAGGTATTCGCGGGCCAGGTACTTCATCAGCTTGAAGATGTTCACGCCGGCAACAACCTGCAGGATTCCGCCGAGGATCACCACGATGAACAGGGCACAGGTGATGTAGAACGCCACCATCAGCGTGAACATGCTGACGATCGCCTTGAAGCCGGTGGCGCCGACCACTGCGGCGATGGCGCCGAAGGCACCCACGGGAGCGATCCACATGATCATGATGAGGATGCGGAAGACCAGCCCCTGGCCATGCGCGATGGCCCTAAGGATCGGAGCGCCCTGCGGGCCCATCTTCTGGAGGGCGAATCCGACCAGGATGGCCGCGAGAAGCGTGGGGAGGACCGGAATGTCTCCGGGGATGATCCCCAGCAGGAAGTCCACAGTGCTGTCGGTGGCAGCCTTCGCGGTGGGATCGTAGGGCGTCAGCTTAAGGCCCTCACCCGGGTGGATCAGGTTGCCCACCACCAGGCCGATGGCCAGGGCGAACGTGGACATGACCACGAAGTAGCCCAGCGCCAGGCCGCCCACCTTGCCCACGGTTGCGGCCTTGGCGATGGAGCCGATGCCCAGGACGATGGTGCAGAAGATGATCGGTGCGATCATCATCTTGATGAGCTTGATAAAGCCGTCGCCGAGCGGCTTTAGCGATTTGCCGACCTCAGGGAACAGCAATCCGACGACGGCGCCGAGGATCACGGCTGCAATGACGGCCAGGTAAAGGTAGTGGGATTTGTCCAGGCCCTTGCGCCGCGTCTTCACGGTGCCAAGCGACTCTCCTCGTTGAGAAGCCATGATGTGTCTCCTTATGGATAATCTGGTAGACGCTGCAGCGCATTCTCTGGGCTCATCGCGTCGGTCCGGTGTGATATCCATCATTGGCTACGCCGTGACTTAGCTCACGGTTGCGTTCATATTGGTCATGGGAGGTGCTTGATGATCCACCGCTGGAGTATCGCCCGCCGGCTTTTTGTGGCAAATCTTTTGATCGTGCTGGCCTTCATTGGGATTGCCGGCACCGCCACGTACGTCGACGCCCGGGACCGAAGCTATGAGGAAGCCGGCCGGCGGATGACCGGCGTGGCTGCCGCCGTCGCCGCCAACCCCCTGGTCCTGCAGGCTGCCGGCAACCCCGATCCGACGGCGCTGCTCCAGCCATATGCCCTGGCCGTCATGGCCGGTTCCGGCGCTGACTTTGTCACCATCATGGCGCCGGACAGGACGCGTTGGACGCATCCCAATGTCGCAGAAATCGGCAAACCGTACATCGGCTCGATCGACGCTCCCCTGCGCGGCGAGGTCTTCACTGAGGTCACGGCAGGAACGCTCGGACCCTCGGTACGGACGGTTGTTCCCGTCAAGGATGCCGCGGGGAACGTCAGGGCGTTGGTTGCCGCCGGCGTCACGGTCCGGACGGTGGATGTGGCCCTGTCCGGCCGCCTGCCCGCACTGCTGGCCCTCGGCCTGACCCTGCTGATTGGCGGGTCTTTGGCCTCCTGGCTGCTGGGCCGCTACCTGCGCCGGGTGACCCGGGGATGGGGGCCGGAGCAATTGGCGCAGCTCTTCGCCTATTACGAATCGGTCCTGCACTCGGTACGTGAGGGGCTGATCCTGATAGATGCCAAGGGCCGGGTGGTGATGTACAACGACCAGGCCGCTGAGCTCCTGGGCCTGGAGCCCCACGATTCGGACGCTGATCCGTCCAGGCCACCGTTCCTGGCGGACCTCCCGCTGGCACCCAGCCTGAAGGAACTCTTTGAATCCGGCCGCACGGCCCACGATGAAATCCATCTCACAGGCCCGCGCATCGTGGTGGTGAACCAGGGCCCCGCCGTCGGGCCCCACTCCCCCGGCCTCCGCCGCCCTGCGGTGTTCGGCACAGTGGCCACTATCCGCGACCGCACGGAAATTGAATCGCTGGGCACCGAACTGGAAACGATGCGGACGCTGTCCGACGCCCTCCGTGCCCAGACACACGAGCACGCCAACCGGCTCCACACCATGGTTTCCCTGCTGGAACTGGGGCGGACCCGGGAAGCCCTGGAGTTCGCCACCCAGGACCTCGAACTGAGCCAGCAGCTCACCGACGAAATGGTCAGTTCCGTGGACGAACCGGTCCTCAGCGCCCTGATCATGGGCAAAGCTGCCGAAGCCAATGAACGCGGAGTGAAGCTGACGCTCTCCGCCCAAGGGTCCGCGTCGGTCACGGGCCTGGCCGTCCAGGACCTCGTCACCATCCTGGGCAACCTCCTGGACAACGCCATCGACGCCGCTGCGGACGGCGCGGCTCCCAGGACGGTGGAGCTGACCGTGGAGTCCGACGCCGAGGGCCTGGACATCACCGTCGAGGATTCCGGTCCCGGCGTGGACCCGGCCGCCGTGGAGGATATCTTCCGGCACGGCTTCAGCACCAAGGCGTCCGGTCCTTTCGGGCGCGGCATTGGCCTGGCACTGGTCCGGCAGGCGGTGCAGCGCCTGGCGGGTACCATGACCATCACAGGCACGGGTGGCGCACGCTTCCATGTCTTCCTGCCGGCCATGACTGCCGGAACCGACAAAGAGGAGCTGTTCCAGTGACCGATATCCGCGTCCTCGTGGTTGAGGACGAACCGGTGGCATCGGCCGCGCATGCAGCCTACGTGGGCAGGATGGCAGGATTTACCCTTGCCGGCACAGCCCCGGACGGCCAGTCCGCCCTCAGGCTCCTGACGGAACTGGCGGCCGCCGGCCAGCCGGTGGAACTGGTCCTGCTCGACATGAACCTGCCGGATCTGCATGGCCTGGACATCGCAAGGAGGATGCGTGCTGCTGGAATCCTGGCGGACATCATCGCCATCACTGCGGTCCGGGAGGTGGCGATCGTCCGCAGCGCCGTCGCGATCGGCGTGGTTCAGTACTTAATCAAGCCCTTCACCTATGCCACCTTCGAGGACAAACTGTCCAGCTACCGGTTATTCCGGCAACAGCTTGCCTCCCCTAAGTCCGGTGCCGGCCGGGCCGGGGCTTCCCAGAGCGAGGTTGACCAGGCCTTCGCAAGCCTTCGGGCGCCGTCGGAAATGCCGCTCCCGAAAGGCCTGTCCGTGTCCACGCTCGACGCCGTCCGGGAGTACCTGAAACAGCATGCGGGGTCCGTGTCGGCCACGGAGGTCATGGCTGCTCTTGGCATGTCCCGCGTGACCGCCAGGCGCTACCTCGAATACCTAGCCGACGCCGGCAGCGTCTCCCGCGCGCCGCGCTACGGCACGCCCGGCCGGCCGGAAAACGAATACGGCTGGAACAGGGGCTAATACTGCAGCCGCTCCGGGGCCGTGAGAGCCGGATCAGGTCGGCACCGTCCGGGACCTCTATGGGGCGGATCACAGTCAAGACATCTTCGCGTCCGGGGCCCGACGCCGCGGCGCTCTCCGGGCTCTTGAGGCCCACTGCTGCAGTGTTAGACGGCTCCTTCCGGCCGGAGCACACCCAGCAGGTGCCCGATCACCTCCGGATCCTCAATGGTGGAAGGCACCACATAGTCTTCGCCGTCGGCGATTTGCCGCATGGTCTTGCGCAGAATCTTCCCGGACCGCGTCTTGGGAAGCGCCTCGACGACTGTGGCGTGCTTGAAATCCGCCACCGGTCCGATGTTCTTCCTGACAAGGGCGATCAGCTCGCGGACAAGTTCGTCCTCCTCGGCGGTGACGCCGGCTTTGAGCACCACGTAGCCGCTGGCGCGTTGGCCCTTGAGGGGATCCGCCACCCCGATCACAGCACATTCCGCGACGGCCGGGTGGCTGGCGATGACCTGCTCAATCGCGCCGGTGGACAGCCGGTGGCCGGCAACGTTGATGATGTCGTCGGTCCGGCCCATCACGAAGACGTAGCCATCCGCATCCCGGTAGCCACTGTCCCCGGTGGCGTAGCTGCCTTCGAAGGCAGCCAGGTACGAGGACACATAGCGGTCGTCGTTCTGCCAGAGGGTGGTAAGGGTGCCGGGAGGCAACGGAAGCCCCAGAACGATGTTGCCCTCCTCCCCCTGGCCCACCGCGGCCCCGGTGCCGTCGACAATCTTCAGTTCGAAGCCGGGCATGGGCACGGTTGGTGAACCGGGTTTGAAGGGAAGGTCCTCCAGCCCGCGTGGGTTTGCGCAGATAGCCCAGCCTGTTTCGGTCTGCCACCAGTGGTCCACTACCGGAACACCCAGGACCTCTCCGGCCCAGCGGTAGGTCTCCGTATCCAGCCGTTCGCCGGCGGCAAACAGGGTGCGAAGGCTGGAAATGTCGTACCGGGCCAGCTCCACAGCCTGGGGATCGGCCTTGCGGATTGCCCGCAGGGCCGTGGGCGCGGTGAACAGGACGTTGACATTGTGGTCCTGAATCACCCGCCAGAATGCGCCGGCATCAGGGGTCCCTACCGGCTTGCCCTCGTAGAGGACCGTGGTGGCACCGGCCAGCAACGGGCCGTAGACAATGTAGGAGTGGCCCACCACCCAGCCGACGTCGGATGCCGTCCACATCACGTCACCCGGGCCGACGTCGTAGATGTTCGCCATGGTCCAGCTGAGTGCGACCGCATGTCCGCCGTTGTCCCGCACCACACCCTTGGGCGTACCGGTGGTGCCCGAGGTGTACAGGATGTAAAGGGGGTCGGTTGCTGCGACGTCCACCGCTGCCGCCGGGGTGGCCTCATCCATGCACAGGTCCCAGTCCAGCCAGTCCGGGTACCCGGAGGCTGCATGCACAAACCCTTCCCGCCCCTTGACGATGACGGGCGTCTGCCCGGCGCCGGCGAGTTCGAGCGCTTCAGCAACCGCGGGCAGGTACTCCACCCGGCGCGAGGGCTCAATCCCACCGGACGCCGTAACGATCGCGGACGGACCGGCATCCTTAATGCGGGCGGCAAGTTCCCTGGGCGCGAATCCGCCGAAGACCACCGAATGCACTGCCCCGAGCCGAGCCGTCGCCAGCATCGCGATGGCGGCCTCGGGAATCATGGGCATGTAGATGACCACCCTGTCCCCCTTGCGGACTCCCTGCGAGCGCAGCACACCCGCGAACCGCGCCACAAGGCCGGTCAGTTCGGCGTAACTGTACGTGCGCTTGACCCCCAGCATGGCGGAGTCGTAGATGAGTGCGGCCTGGTCCCCGCGGCCGGCCTCAACGTGCCGGTCAAGGGCGTTGTAGCTCGTGTTGAGGATGCCGTCGGGAAACCAGTGGAACAGCGGGGCGGTTGATCCGTCCAGCGCGGTTTCCGGCGTCCTGGACCAGGTCACGCCGCCTGCTGCCTCGAGCCAGAAGGCGTCCTTCTGTTCGATGCTGCGCGCATATGCTTCCCGGTAATTTCCGCTGACCATCATGGGCTCCTGTCCACGTCACTGTGTTGCCACCATGCTATGCGGGCCATACGGACCAATCAAGAGTTGTGTATACATGAACCGCATCTTTCTGCACTTTTTCTGCCGAATACTGGGCAATCCGGAGATTCATGTATACACTGATGCTCATGAGCGGATTGCAGGGAGGGACCATGCGGGCCAGCGACAAAGCCTATGCAACGCTTCGCGAAGACATTATCGAATGGCGCCTGGCGCCCGGAACGGTCCTTGCCGAAGTGGAGCAGTCGGCGCGCCTGGGCGTCTCACGCACTCCCGTCCGGGAGGCGCTGAGCCGGCTCAGCGCAGAAGGACTGACGACGGCGGCAGGCGGCCGCGGCGTCGTCGTCACCGATATCTCGCTGGAGGACATCGACGAGATGTTCGAGCTCCGCGAAACACTGGAGGGCAAGGCAGCAGCCCTTGCTGCCGAACGCGGCGAGCGCGCAGTCTTTGCGAAACTCCACGCCGATCTCCTGCAGGCGCCGGGACTGATCAGCGACACCGATCCCGCCCGGCATGAGTACTACGCCCTGGTGGGGCGGCTTGATGAGGCAATCGACGCCGCCATCTCCAACTCCTACCTCGCACAGGCGATGCGCAGCCTGCGTGTCCACCTGGTCCGCGTCCGCCGCCTCGCTGCCGATGACGCCCCACGCCTGCAGGCGGCCGCCGCCGAGCACGCGGCCATTGCGGAGGCCATCGCCGCAGGCAACCCCAGGCTTGCCGAAGCAGCCACCACGCTGCACCTGCACCGCAGCCTTTCCCACGTCAAAGCCACCCACCCACAGCACTAAGAAGGAGCACCATGGTTAAGCTCAACCACGTCCGCGTCTACAAGAGCGAAGAGAACCTCGCCCGTGCAGACCAGCTTGCGCACAAGATCGCCGTCGTCGCCGCCGACGCCGTCGAGGTCACCCCCGAGGTCACCGAGATGGTCATCAACCGCGTCATCGACAACGCCTCCGTGGCCATCGCCTCCCTGAACCGCGGCCCGATCGTCGCCGCCCGCGCCCAGGCACTGACCCATGCCCCGACCACCAACGGCAAGGGCGCCGGCGTCTTCGGCATCACCGACCGGGTCTCCCCCGAATGGGCGGCCTGGGCCAATGGAGTCGCCGTCCGTGAGCTCGATTACCACGACACCTTCCTGGCGGCTGAATACTCCCACCCGGGCGACAACATCCCGCCGATCCTCGCCGTCGGCCAGCACGTGGGCGCGAGCGGCAAGGACCTGATCCGCGGCATCGCCACCGGCTACGAGATCCAGGTCAACCTGGCCAAGGCCATTTGCCTGCACAAGCACAAGATCGACCACGTGGCCCACCTCGGCCCGTCCGCCGCAGCCGGCATCGGCACACTCCTGGGCCTGGACGTCGAGACGATTTTCCAGTCCGTCGGCCAGGCACTGCACACCACCACGGCCACGCGCCAGTCCCGCAAGGGCGAAATCTCCACCTGGAAGGCCCACGCTCCCGCGTTCGCAGGCAAGATGGCCGTCGAAGCCGTGGACCGCGCCATGCGCGGCCAGACCTCCCCCGTGCCGATCTACGAAGGCGAAGACGGTGTCATCGCCTGGATGCTGGATGGCCCGGACGCGTCCTACGAGGTCCCCCT
>DASSIA010000028.1:0-13619 GCA_035692345.1 Arthrobacter sp.
GCCTCCCCCGCCCAGGACATCCGGGCGATTTTCGACCTGATGCCCACCGAAACGCCTGAACATTGGGAACACATCGCCGGCCGCGCCCGCAACGTCCCCGGCGCCCTCCGCGGCTACATCGAATCCCTGCGGCAGGCGCGGGACGCGGGCAAGGTTGCGGCCGCACGCCAGGTTTCCACCGTCATCGAACAAACCACAAAATACGCCGCCGACGACGGCTTCTTCGCAAAGCTCGCCGCCGGAGCGCGGACTGCCGGCGGTCCCCTGCCGGGCGAAACGCAGGAAAAGCTCGACGCCGGTGCTGCCGCCGCGCGGAGTGCGTACAGCGAGTTCGCGGCATTCCTCCGCACGGAACTGTTGCCTGCCGCCCCGCAGCAGGACGCCGTCGGCCGCGAGCGCTACGCACTTGCCTCGCGCTCCTTCCTGGGCGCCGCCGTCGACCTCGAGGAAACGTACGCGTGGGGAGTCCGGGAACTCGACCGGCTCATCGCCGAGCAGGAAAAGGTCGCCTCCACCATCAAGCCCGGGGCCGGCATCGAGGAGGCCAAGGAAATCCTCAACAACGACCCCGCGCGCCAGCTCAAGGGCACGGAAGCCCTCCGGGCCTGGATGCAGGAACTCTCAGACAAGGCCGTTGCCGAACTCGCCGGGGTGCACTTCGAAATCCCGGACGTGATGAAGACACTGGAATGCCGGATCGCACCCACCGACGAGGGCGGCATCTACTACACCGGCCCGTCGGATGACTTCAGCCGCCCGGGCCGCATGTGGTGGTCCGTTCCGGCCGGCGAGGACACCTTCACCACCTGGGCCGAAACCACCACCGTCTTCCATGAAGGCGTTCCCGGCCACCACCTCCAGGTGGCCACCGCCACCTACCGGCGGGAACTGCTGAACAAGTGGCGGCGGAACGTCTGCTGGACCTCCGGCCACGGCGAAGGCTGGGCCCTGTACGCGGAAAAGCTCATGCAGGAACTCGGCTACCTGGCCGATCCGGGCGATCACATGGGCATGCTGGACATGCAGCGGATGCGGGCGGCCCGCGTGGTGTTCGACATCGGCGTCCACCTTGAACTCGAAATCCCCGAACGCTGGGGCACCGGGACGTGGACCCCGGAAGCGGGCTACCGCTTCCTCAAGGCGAACCTGCCCATCAGCGAAGGCCAGCTCAGGTTCGAATTCACCCGCTACCTCGGCTGGCCCGGCCAGGCCCCGTCCTACAAAGTGGGCCAGCGCCTCTGGGAACAGATCCGGGCCGATCTCGAGGCCCGGCCCGGCTTCGACCTGAAGGATTTCCACACGCGGGCGCTGAATGTCGGTTCCGTAGGCCTCGATACGCTTCGGCGTGCGCTGCTCGGGTAGCTCCGACTGGGTCGGGCCCCGGAGGGGCCACATCCTCTGCGTGCTGCTCCTTCGTCGCTCTGACGCACGCTGCCGGATATGTCCCCTCCGGTCCCCTGGGTGCTTGCCTCCCGTGTCTCTCCGGCTCCTTCCCCGCGAGATGGCAGTTCGCGCCAGTGTTTTCGTAAAACATCGCCGTCAACTGCCATCTCGCGTCATCAACGACGCTGCGCGCAACGCGAGACGTTTGCCACATCCGGCGCGGGAATAACTTCACAATTGCCTGCTATGACGCTGGATCCTAGGGATTTTCGACCTCTTACCGACGGGTGGCGGCGTAACATTTCTCAACATCTGTTCGTCGTGATATGAACCCCGGGCCTAGCGTGTTCTGGTGAGCACTCAAACCCGCACCCCCGAATCCGCAGGAAAGACCGGCTTCCAGCTGCCCAAATGGGCTGGCTCGTTCGGATTCCAGATCATCGCCGCCCTCATCGTTGGGTTGGGCCTCGGCCTGCTGGCCAAGTACACCGGCAGCACCAAGGAAAGCCCCAACGGCCTCGGCGCCACGCTGCAGACCATCGGCTCCAGCTACGTCTCGCTGCTGCAGACCGCCGTCGTCCCCCTGATCTTCACCGCCGTCGTGAGCTCGATCTCGAACCTGCGCCAGGTTTCCAACGCCGCCAAGCTCGCGTGGAACACCCTCCTGTGGTTCGCCATCACCTCCCTGATCGCCGTGGTGATCGGCATGGGACTCGGCGTGCTCCTGCAGCCCGGTGCCAACACCGGCATTACCCAGCAGGCCAAGTATGCCGGCAAGAGCGGTGACTGGTGGGCCTTCCTGATCGGGCTGTTCCCCAAGAACTTCCTCGGCCTGGGTGCCAGCTCCACCGTGACCGAAGGCGCCAACGCCGCCACCACGGTCAGCACCTCTGTCAGCTTCAACGTTCTCCAGATCCTGGTGGTTGCCATCGCCATCGGCGTGGCCGCACTCAAGGTGGGCAAGGCTGCCGAGCCGTTCCTGAACCTCAACGCGTCGGCTCTGGCCGTCATCCAGAAGGTCCTCTGGTGGATCATCCGCATCGCCCCGCTCGGTACTGTGGGCCTGATCGGCAACGCCGCGGCTGTCTACGGCTGGGACACCATTGGAGCACTCGGCAAGTTCACCTTCGCCATCTACGTTGGCCTGGCCCTGGTGCTGTTTGTGGTCTACCCCGTACTGATCCGCACGCACGGCCTGTCCGTCAAGCAGTACTTCTCCGGAGTCTGGCCCGCCGTGCAGCTGGCGTTTGTGTCCCGCTCCTCGATCGGCACCCTGCCGCTGACCCAGCGCGTCACCGAACGCAGCCTGGGTGTTCCCCGCGCCTACGCTTCCTTCGCCGTTCCCCTGGGCGCCACCACCAAGATGGACGGCTGTGCCGCAATCTACCCCGCCATCGCAGCGATCTTCGTGGCCCAGTTCTTCGGCGTCCAGCTGGACGCCAGCCACTACCTGCTCATCGCGCTCGTCTCGGTCCTCGGTTCCGCCGCAACGGCCGGCACCACGGGCGCCGTCGTGATGCTCACGCTGACGCTCTCCACGCTGGGACTGCCGCTGGCCGGCGTCGGACTCCTGCTGGCGATCGATCCCATCCTGGACATGGGCCGCACCGCGGTCAACGTCGCAGGCCAGGCCCTAGTCCCCACCATTGTCTCGAAACGCCAGGGCATCCTTGACGAGTCGCTGTACAACGCGCCCCGCAACGGCACCCCGTTCGTGGACGACGACGCCGACTCCACCGCCGCGGATCCCTCCGCCGTCGCCGGAGGTACTGAGTCCCCGGAAGCCGAACGCGAACTGGCCGACGCGAAGGCCTGACGCCCCGCACAGAAAGACCCACGAGACACCCCGCCCCGCTCTGAGAGTTTTTGTCCAGATAATCCGCCCAGGAATGTCCTAAAGGGCCGATATCTGGACAAAAACTCCATGGGGCGGGGTGTTTTGCGTTAGCGGCCACCACCTCCGATGACGCCGTTCTGGACAGCCTTGGTCACGGCGTCCGCCTCGGCCTGGGTCAGCTTGCCGTCAGTGACGGCTTTGTCCAGCCGGGTCTTGAGGGCAGCGGCCCGCTCCGCCGGCTCAGCGGCACGCAGCTCGTCCAGGGCAGCGGTCACCTTGGCTTCGTCGATGCCGAGCGATGCGGCCAGGGACTTCGCGAGTTTGGCCTGCATTGCCGCGGGGTCCGGCCGGGTTCCTTCGG
Organism: Arthrobacter sp.; assembly: GCA_035692345.1. Lineage (GTDB taxonomy): Bacteria > Actinomycetota > Actinomycetes > Actinomycetales > Micrococcaceae > Arthrobacter. The sequence continues at coordinate 3,582 of DASSIA010000028.1, forward strand.
CAGGCGGGGTGCTGGGCTTGTTGGCGTCACGGAAGGCCTTCAGGGCATCCGTCAGCTTGGTCCGGTCCACACCGAGCTTCGTGGCCAGTTCAGCCGCATCGTCGCCGCCGAGGCCAAAGGCGCCGTGGCCGTGGCCGCCACGCATGCCCTTGGCGTTCGTGGGGGCGGTGCCGGTGCTGCCGTCGGCGGAGGTGCTTGAACTGGCGCTTGGCGTTGGCGCCGGCGTGGTGGTTGCCGATGCCATGCCGGCGACTCCAATCCCAGCGCCGAGCGCCAGTGCGGCGGCCGTTACACCGAGGGTGATTTTCTTCCTGCGTACCATTCTGTGTCTCCTGGATCTGCCGGAGAATGCCGGCTGGTCATGGTGTCTCTGATGGACCCTCCCAGTCTTTACCTGCAACGTCCGGCGGACCTGTCGGGAAGCTGTCATCTTCCTGTGAATTAACTTGCGCGCCGTGCAAATTTGCACGTAGTGTAATTTCATGCCCGAACTGCCTTCCCGGCGTGAGCTGAACAAAGCCGCGACCCGCCAAGCCATCACAGCTGCAGCGTTGGCGCTCCTCAGGGGCAAAGGCCCCGGTAACTTCACGGTGGAGGACATTGCTGACGCCGCCGGGATCTCGCGCCGCACGTTCTTCAACTACTTCGGCAGCACCGACGCCGCCCTCGCCGCCGTGACCCAGAGCTTCCTGGACAGCGCCCTCCAGCAGTTCCGGCAGCGCCCCGCTGATGAGCCCATCCTGGAATCCGCGCGCGCCGCCCTGATGCAGCTTGCGGACCCCATGACGGTGGCTCCGCTTGCCGAACTCTTCTCACTGACGCAAGGCAACGCCGTCCTGTCCCGCTCCGAACTCGAAGCCTGGGACCACTGCACCGAACAGATCATCACGGCGGCCCGGGAAAGATTTGCCGGGACACCGGAGGCCGAAGTGGACGAACTCTATCTGCGTTCACTGGCAGGGTCCATCATCGCCTGCGGAAAGGCCGCCATGGACGTGTGGTTTATGCGGTGCGGGGCCGATCTGGCCCCCGGATCGCTCGCTGTCCTGCGCCAACTCCTCATTGACTCCATTGCACACCTGGGTTCCGGCTTCGGCAGCCCTGGCGCCGCCCCTGAACTCGACCCCGGCACCGCCCCCTCCTCCCTCCTCAAAGAACGGCTCTGACATGGCCCTGTTGCTCTACCGCCTTGGTAAGTACTCCTACCGTCACCGTTGGCTGGTCATTTCGCTCTGGCTCGCGGTCCTGGTGGCCGTCGGCGGCTCCGCTGCTGCCTTCCACGGAACCCTCTCCAATAATTTCCAGATCCCCGGCACCGAGACGCAGCGGATCGCGGACAAGCTGAAGCAGGAACTTCCATCGGCCTCGGGCGGCTCGGCCACCATCGTCTTCGAAGCGCCTGCGGGCGGATTCACGGACCAGAGCCGGGCCGCCGTCAAGGAATCACTGGACAAGCTGGCCGCGGTGCCTCAGGTCAAAGCAACGGTGAATCCCTTCACCACCCAGGCCCAGTTAGACCAGGCCGGACAGGCCATCAGCGACGGCGAGCAGCAGCTCACTGCGGGCCAGGCCCGCCTGGACGCTTCCCGCACCCAGCTCGACGCCGGCGCAGCCCAGTTGAACGCCGCGGAAAAGCAGCTCACGGCCGCAGGTGCTTCTGCGGCCGTGATCGAAGCGCAGCTCGGAGCACAGAAGGCGGCACTGGCCCAGGGTCAGGCACAGCTTGACGCGGGCACCCGGGAACTGGCCGCCGCGAAGGCCAAACTCGAGCTGGGCAAGCGGCAGGCAGAGGCCTCGGGCGGGATCCGGTTCGTCTCCCAGGACAACCAGGCCGCCGTGGCCCAGGTGCAGTTCAACACCTCCATCAACGGACTGACTCCCGCTGTGCGCCAGCAGGTCCAGGACATTGTGCACAAAACATCGTCCGCAGGCGTGACTGCTCTCGCCAGCAAGGAAATCACCGAAGACATATCGGAGCTCTTCGGCACCGCGGAGGTCATCGGCGTCGGCGTGGCCGCTTTGGTCCTGATCCTGATGCTTGGCACGCTCATTGCGGCGGGCCTGCCGCTGCTGATGGCAATCATCGGCGTCGGAGTCGGCGTCGGTATCACCTTCGCCCTGTCCGGGGCCTTCGAGATGAGCTCCATCTCCCCCATGCTCGCGCTGATGCTTGGCCTGGCCGTCGGCATCGACTACTCACTGTTCATCGTCAACCGGCACCGGACGCAGCTGTTGGCCGGGATGGCGCCGGAGGAATCGGTGGCCCGCGCCGCCGGAACCTCCGGCAACGCCGTGCTCTTTGCGGGCCTCACGGTCATCATTGCCCTGGCGGCCCTGGTTGTACCCGGGCTGCCGTTCCTGAGCGTGATGGGCCTGGCAGCGGCCGGCACCGTCGCGGTGGCTGTCCTGGTGGCACTCACCCTGACCCCGGCGCTTCTGTCCCTGATCGGGCGCCGCATCATCTCCAAACGGGCCTGGGCCAAAGCCGAGGCCCACAACGCCGAGGCCGGACATGACGTGGCAGACCGGAAGAAGGATGAGCGGAGGAGCACCCGCGGCTGGGGTGGCCTGGTCACCAGGCACCCGGTCATTGCGCTGGTCGCCGGCGTGCTCCTGCTGGGCACGTTGGCCCTTCCCGCCGCGCAGCTCCAGCTCGCACTCCCTGACGGCGGTTCCGAACCTGTGGACTCGGAGGCCTACCAGGCCTACGCCCTGACGGCGCGCAGCTTCGGCGAAGGCGTCACCGGACCCATTGTGGTGGTCGGGGAATTCCCGGCCGGCCTGGACGCCGCCAAGGCCCAGACACTCCAGTTCGACGTCGCCGACCGGCTCCGCAGTGTGGAGAATGTGGTGGCCGCTGTCCCCGTAGCGCTCAGCGAAGACCGCCGTACGGCCGTCTTCCAGGTCATTCCGAAAGAGGGCCCGGCCAAGGCCGGCACGGTGCAGGTGGTCAGCGAACTGCGCCAGCGCGGCGCACAGATCCAGGCCGACACCGGAGTCAGCATCGGCCTGACCGGGCAAACCGCCGGCAACATCGACGTCTCCTCAAAACTTGGGGCTGCACTGCCGCCCTACCTGGCGATCGTCGTCGGGCTTTCGCTGATCCTGCTGCTGCTGGTATTCCGCTCCATTGTGGTGCCCCTCCTGGCCACGGGCGGTTTCCTGCTGTCGCTCTCCGCCGCGTTCGGCCTGGTAGTGGCCGTGTACCAGTGGGGCTGGCTGGGCACCGTGTTTGACGTCGCCAATCCCGGCGCCGTGCTGAGCTTCCTGCCCATCATCCTGATCGGTGTGCTCTTCGGCCTGGCGATGGACTACCAGGTGTTCATCGCGTCAGGCATGCGCGAGTCGTACATGCACGGCGCACCCGCCAAGAAAGCCGTGCGCATCGGCTTCAGCCACGCCGGCGCGGTGGTGACGGCCGCGGCGATCATCATGGTCAGCGTGTTCGCCGGCTTCATCTTCAGCCACCTGACCATGGTCCGGCCGCTGGGCTTCGCCATGGCGTTCGGTGTGCTGCTGGATGCCTTTGTGGTCCGCATGACCATCGTCCCGGCCGTGATGTACCTGCTCGGCGAAGGGACCTGGTGGCTGCCAAAGTGGCTTGACCGGATACTCCCTGACGTGGACGTGGAAGGTGCCCGGCTGGAGCGCCTGCAGGGCGGGCAGGACAAGCTCACCCAGCCCATCCACTGACAACCCTCTCTCACCTTTGGGCCATTCTCGGGCAACGCTCCCGCACCTGATGTCCAGGAGTTCCGGCCTTTGGCCCGCGGGTGGGAGAGCGTTGGGGAAAAACGCGCCAAAAGTGAGAGAGCATCGGGTTGGTGGTGATGAAGCTACGCTGGAGCGGTGACCCGCCTTATCCTTGCCTCCCAGTCCCCCGCCCGCACCAAGCTCCTGGCCGACGCCGGCATCCGGCACTCCGTGCTTGTCTCCGATGTGGACGAGGACGCCGTCCAGGCCCGTTACGGCGTCACGGATCCGCACGATACCGCGCTCCTGCTGGCACGCGCCAAGGCGGAGGCGGTGGCAGCGTTGCCGGAAGCGGAGGGCGCACTGGTCATCGGCTGCGACTCCGTCTTCGAGTTCGACGGCGAGGCGCACGGGAAACCGTACACCGCCGCCGTCGCGCGCGAACGCATGCTGCGGATGAGCGGCAACAGCGGGGTACTGCACACCGGGCACTGGCTGGTGGACTGCCGCACAACGGCGGCCGACGACGGCGCAACGGCATCGGGATCCGGCGCCACGCTCGGGGCGGTCGCCTCAGCCGTGGTCCACTTCACGGACATGGACCCGGACGAGATCGACGCGTACATCGCCACGGGCGAGCCGCTGCATTGCGCCGGTTCCTTCACCATCGACGGCCTGGGCGGGGCATTCATCCGGAAGGTGGACGGAGACCCGCACGCCGTCGTCGGCCTCTCAGTGTCCACCCTGCGCAGTCTCCTGGGGCACGCAAACGTGCGCATCACAGAGCTGTGGTCCGCGGAATAATTACGGCGACTTTCCGGCGACTTGTAGGTTCCCTACAAAGTCTTGCCGGATTACACGCGGAAACCGCAAGTAATATCGGCGGAACCCACAAAATCGCGCTAGGCTCCCTGAAGGAAAGAAGGAGACGCCTTGTCAGCAATTTTGGAGCAGTCCGCCAGTCCCGTGCAGTCAAACCTCACCAAGGTGCTGATCGCCAACCGCGGCGAAATCGCAGTGCGCATCATCCGCGCGGCACGCGACGAGGGCATAGCGTCCGTGGCTGTCTACGCCGATCCGGACCGCGACGCGCTCCATGTCCGGCTCGCTGACGAGGCCTACTCCCTCGGCGGCAACACCGCCGCTGAGTCCTACCTGGTCATGGACAAGATCATTGATGTCGCACTCCAGTCCGGTGCAGACGCAATCCACCCCGGTTACGGGTTCCTCGCCGAAAATGCCCAGTTCGCCGCCAAGGTCATCGAGGCCGGTATCACCTGGATCGGCCCGGGACCTGACGCCATCACCGCCCTCGGCGACAAGGTACAGGCGCGCCACATCGCCGAGAAGGTGGGCGCACCCCAGGTCCCCGGCACCGCCGATCCCGTGCAGTCCGCCGAGGAAATCCTCGAATTCGTTGACAGGTTCGGCCTGCCCGTGGCCATCAAGGCCGCCTTCGGTGGCGGTGGCCGCGGCATCAAGGTAGCCCGCACCCGCGAAGAAATTCCTGAACTCTTCGAGTCTGCCGTCCGTGAGGCCACGGCGGCGTTCGGCCGAGGCGAGTGCTTCATCGAACGATTCCTGGACGCCCCGCGCCACGTCGAAACGCAGTGCCTCGCGGACGCCTACGGCAACGTCGTGGTCATCTCCACCCGCGACTGCTCCCTGCAGCGCCGCAACCAGAAGCTCGTTGAGGAAGCCCCGGCCCCGTTCCTCACCGCCGAGCAGAACCGCCGCCTGTACGAATCCTCCAAGGCAATCCTGAAGGAAGCCGGCTACGTCGGCGCCGGGACCTGCGAGTTCCTGGTGGGCCAGGACGGCACCATCTCCTTCCTCGAGGTCAACACCCGCCTGCAGGTGGAGCACTGCGTCTCCGAGGAAGTCACGGGCATCGACCTGGTCCGCGAACAGTTCCGGCTGGCCCGCGGCGAGGAGCTCGGCTACGACGACCCCGAGGTCCGCGGACACTCGTTCGAATTCCGCATCACCGGCGAAGATCCGGGCCGCAACTTCATGCCTGCCCCGGGCACCATCTCCACGTTGAAGAACCCCACCGGCCCGGGGATCCGGATCGACTCGGGCGTGGAGCAGGGCGACGTCATCAGCGGCAACTTCGACTCCATGCTCTCCAAGCTGATCGTCACCGGCGCCACCCGCGCCCAGGCCCTGCAGCGTTCCCGGCGCGCCTTGGAGGAAATGGTGGTGGAGGGCATCCCCACCGTTATCCCCTTCGACCTCGCCGTCGTTTCGGACCCGGCCTTCGCCCCGGAGGAGGGACCGTTCAGCATCCACACCCGCTGGATTGAGACCGAGTTCGTCAACAACCTTCCCGCCTGGTCGCCGGACGGAACCGCGGACGCCAGTGCCGATGCCGGTGAACGCCAGCGCGTGGTGGTTGAAGTGGGTGGCAAGCGCCTCGAGGTTGTCCTGCCGGCTTCCCTCGGGTCGATCGGAACGGGTTCCGGCGCCGGTGCGAAGACCGGCAAGTCCAAAAAACGCCTCCGCTCGGGCGGCGCAGCTGCAGCCGCCACCGGCAATGCGCTGACTTCCCCCATGCAGGGCACCATCGTCAAGGTTGCCGTGGCCAACGGCCGCGTCGTGGCGGAAGGTGACCTGGTGGTGGTACTCGAAGCGATGAAGATGGAACAGCCCCTGACCGCGCACCGTTCCGGTACGATTACCGGCCTCCTCGCCACGGCCGGTGAAACGGTCGCGGCCGGCGCCGTCATCGCCACGATCGAAGACTAGACCCAGCCGGAGGCACCCCATGCTCGCACCCAGTTTTGAAGAAGAAGTCCACCGCTACCACCTGGCGGTTCCGGAGATCACCCGCGGGAATCCCGGCGCCGTCAAGGAACTGTATTCCAGGCTCGATGACGTCACACTGGCCAACCCTTTCGGCGGCATCGCGCGTGGCTGGGCCCAGGTGGAGGCCCGGCTGGACCAGGCGTCCCGGCAGTTCCAGGACGGCGAGATGCTCGGGTTCGACACCATCACGTCCTACACGGCCCGGGATACCGCCTACCTGGTGGAGACCGAACACTTCCGGGCCCGTCTGGAGAGCGCCGCGGCGCAGGAGGAGTTCGCGCTTCGCGTGACCAGCATTTTCCGGCGTGAAGAGGGCTTCTGGAAGCTGGTCCACCGGCACGCGGACCCCGCAGCGCGGCCGCAGTCCCGGCGGTCCCTCGCGCAGCCTGCGGCAAGCTGACAGCACTCTGGCTTTGAGCCGGGGCCACAGGCACACTTAGCCTGTGAAGCCTTTCCTGCTCCTGGCCTCCCGGGCCGAAGATGCCGCGGCTGACGACGAGTACGCCGCGTACCTGAGATATGGCGGGCTGGCGCCCGGGCAGCTGCGGCGCGTCCGGCTCGAAGCTGCACCCCTGCCGGACCTCGACCTGACCGGGTACTCCGGCGTGATTGTGGGCGGCAGTCCCTTTACGTCCAGCGACCCCGCGGAGCAGAAAAGCGAAATCCAGCACCGGGTGGAGCGGGAGCTTGCCGCACTGCTGGACCGGATCGTGGCCCAGGACTTCCCCTTCCTCGGCGCCTGCTACGGGGTTGGCACGCTGGGCACACACCAGGGCGCCGTGATCGACAGGACGTTCGGCGAGCCCCTGGGTGCAGTGGAGATCGAGCTCACAGAGGCAGGTATCGCGGACCCCGTGCTGCGCGGGATGCCCCGGACATTCACAGCCTTCACAGGCCACAAGGAAGCCTGTTCGGCGCTGCCTGCCCACGCTGTGCTGCTGGCATCCTCCCGGACGTGCCCCGTGCAGATGTTCCGGGTCAAAGAAAACGTTTTCGCCACACAGTTCCACCCGGAACTGGACGCGGAAGGGCTGGTCACCAGGATCGATATCTACCGCCATGCCGGGTATTTCCCGCCCGAATCCGCCGAGGAGCTCATGGCGGCCGCCCGCACCTTCACAGTCACCGAGCCGATGAACATCCTGAAGAACTTCGTGGCCCGCTACGCCGCCTGAGCCTGGGCACGGGTGGCGGGCGCCGCCGTCGTACGTTCCTCCCCACTTGGTCCCGCCCGGACACAGCAATGCCCGGCGCGCTCCCCCAAATATCGGGGAACACGCCGGGCAGTGCGGTCAGCAACCGGGCTGGAACGAACGACGGCGGAGGGTCAGGCCACGTTGTTCTCGTAGTCCAGGTCCCGGGTTTCCTTGCTCATGAACAAGGCGAACAGGGTCAGCACCGACATGACAGTCAGGTAGACGCCCACCAGGACCGGGCTGCCCTTGGCCAGTTCCCACAGCCAGACGGCAATGAACGGAGCCACGGCCGCACCGAGGATGCTGGAGACGTTGTAGCTGATGGCGGAGCCGGTGTACCGGACGTTGGTGGGGAACAGTTCCGGCAGGATCGCGCCCATGGGTCCGAAGGTGAGTCCCATCAGCGAGAAACCGATGATCAGCAGCGCCATGGTGCCTACAAATCCGCCGCTGAAGAGCGGGACGAACAGCAGGCCGAAAACGAAGATGCCCGCCGTGACGGTGAGCAGCATCTTGCGGCGGCCGTACTTCTCCGCCAGCGGCCCGGACACCAGGGTGAAGATGCCGAAGAAGACCACGCCGGCAATGAGCATCCAGAGGAAGTCGTTGCGGCTGAAGCCCAGCCCGGGGACAAACGCGGCCGCGGCGGCGTCGGACATGGGTTTGCCGGCCTTCACTGCGGCGGCTTTGGCAGCATCCAGGCTGGCGGCGCGCGTGCCGTAGGTCAGCGTGAACGTGGTCATCAGGTAGAAGAGCACATAGGTGGCAAGCATGATGAACGTGCCCAGGATGAGCGGGCGCCAGCTTGTCTTGAACACCCGGGCGAGCGGCAGCTTGGCAACCTCTTTGGACTCCAGCACCTTGGTGAAAGCAGGCGTTTCGATCAGCTTGAGGCGAACGTACAGTCCGATGATGACCATCACGGCGCTGACCAGGAACGGCACACGCCAGCCCCAGGCGAGGAACTCGGCGGGCGTCAGGGCGTAGCTGAAGACGAGGAAGATCACGTTGGCGATGATGAAGCCGATGGGAGCACCCAGCTGCGGGAAGGTGCCGTAGATGGCGCGTTTGTTGGCAGGGGCGTTTTCCGTGGCCAGCAGGGCCGCGCCGCTCCATTCGCCGCCGAGGGCGAGGCCCTGGGCGAAGCGCAGCACCACCAAGAGGGCAGGTGCCAGGAATTCCCAGCCCGGCACGAGCGCCGTCGGCAGGCAGCCGATCAGGAAGGTGGCAATGCCCATGGTCAGCAGCGACGCAACCAGGGTGCCCTTGCGGCCGAACTTGTCACCGAAGTGGCCGAAGATGATGGACCCCAGGGGCCGGGCGATGAACGCCACCCCGAACACAGCGAAGGAGCTGAGCAGCTGGGTGGTCTCGTTCTGGTTGGGGAAGAACAGCGCCGGGAAGACCAGAACGGCGGCGGTCGCATAGACGTAGAAATCGTAGAACTCAACAGTGGTGCCGATCAGGCTGGCCACAATGACGCGGCCGCGTGAGTTCACCGTCTTCGGGGATCCGGACTCCGTGGTTTGTGTGGATGACATAGGAACGCTTTCATGAGAACCGGCCGGGCGTGGTGAGGCCCGGCGCGCAGTAGTTAGAGTTCAATATTAGTTCCTGCCGTCCAGTCAATGGACAAAACGTCCACAATATGGACGCGAAGTGCTTTGTCTCACTTTTCATGGCAGGAGCATCCTCACGCCACCTTCCGGCCGCCGATAGGCAAATGTCACAGCGCGTTAACAAACCGCGACCGTCCATGAAACGAGCCGTCTCTACCGTGGAGGAACAACATCCCCCCATAAGGAGGTACGCCGTGACTGCTGACCGCACCGCAGATATCCGCTCAACCCGAACCACAGCCGCACCCGCGCTCGACTTCCTCCCCGGCCGCTGGATCGGCAACTGGGATGCAGAGAACAAAGAGCAGTGGGAAGACACCGGACGCACCATCGCCCGCCGCAACCTGAACTGGTCAATCTTCGCCGAGTTCCTCGGCTTCGTGGTCTGGCAGCTCTGGTCCATCGTTGTGGTCCAGCTCCCGGCAGCCGGCTTCACGTTCACCACCTCGGAAATCTTCTGGCTGATCTCGATGCCCAGCCTCGTGGGCGCCACGCTCCGGATCCCCTACACCTTTATGGTTCCCCGCTTCGGCGGACGGAACTGGACGATCGTGTCCGCGCTGCTCCTGCTGATCCCCTCGATCGGGCTGGGCCTTTGCGTCGCCAACCCCGGAACCCCCTTCGGTGTCATGCTCTTCGTAGCGGCGCTGGCAGGCTTCGGCGGCGGCAACTTCGCCAGCTCCATGGCCAACATCACCTTCTTCTACCCTGCCCGCGAAAAG
>DASSIA010000029.1:0-5866 GCA_035692345.1 Arthrobacter sp.
CGCCCTGGCCGGTATCGCACTCGCCGCCACCGCCGCCCTCGGACTGACCGCCTGCGGCGGCAGCACCACTCCCGCAGCCACCACGTCCTCCGCCGCAGACGCGAAGATTTCCGGTGAAATCACCGTGTACAACGCCCAGCATGAGGAACTGACCCAAGCATGGGTCGACGAGTTCACCAAGGAGACCGGCGTCAAGGTCACCCTTCGGAACGGCGAAGACCCTGAGATGGCGAACCAGATCATCCAGGAAGGCGCAGCCTCCCCGGCCGACGTTTTCCTGACGGAAAACTCCCCCGCCATGGCGCAGGTCGAAAACGCGGGCCTCTTTGCCGACGTCGACAAGGCCACGCTGGACCAGGTGCCCTCCGAGTACCGTCCGAGCACCGGCAAATGGACCGGCATCGCCGCCCGCTCCACTGTCCTGGTCTACAACAAGACGAAGCTGAGCGAAGACAAGCTGCCCAAGTCCATGCTGGATCTGGCCAAGCCCGAGTGGAAGGACAAGTGGGCTGCTTCCCCGTCCGGCGCCGACTTCCAGGCAATCGTCTCGGCCCTGCTCGAACTCAAGGGCCAGGCAGCGACGGAGGAATGGCTCAAGGGCATGAAGGACAATTCCAAGGCCTACAACGGCAACAGCGCCGCCATGAAGGCAGTGAATGACGGCGCAGTCGACTCGGCGCTGATCTTCCACTACTACTACTTCGGCGACCAGGCCAAGACCGGCGAGAACTCCAAGAACGTCGGCCAGTACTACTTCAAGAACCAGGACCCGGGCGCCTTCGCCTCCGTCTCCGGCGGCGGCGTGCTGAAGACCTCCAAGAATGCAGCCGCGGCCCAGGCCCTCCTGAAGTTCATCACCGGCAAGAAGGGCCAGGAAGTCCTCAAAACCGGCACCTCCTTCGAATACGCCATCGCGTCCGGCGTCGCATCCAACGACAAGCTGGTCCCGCTGAAGGACCTGCAGGCACCGGTCGTGGACCCGGCCAAGCTCAACTCCTCGAAGGTCACCGAACTGATGACCAAGGCGGGACTGCTGTAATTCCGTGACCTCTGATCTATCGGCTCGCCCTTCGGCGGGGAGCACGGCGACGACGGGCCGGGGCAAGCGCCCCCGCCCGTCATTCGGCGTTTCCACCGTAACCGTGGCAGCGGTGCTCATCGCCCTTTTCTCCCTGATCCCCTTGGGCTATGTCATCTTCATGACTGTGACCACCGGCTGGGACACCGCCGTCAGCCTTGTCTTCCGGCCGCGCGTCGGCCAACTGCTCCTGAACACCGTCATGCTCGTGGTGTTCACGGTGCCGCTGTGCCTGGTACTCGGCGTAGGCGGAGCCTGGCTGGTGGAACGGACCAAACTCCGTGGCCACAAGGTCTACGCGGTGCTGCTGGCCGCGCCCCTGGCCATTCCGGCGTTTGTCAACAGCTATGCCTGGGTCTCGGCAATTCCGTCGCTGGAGGGCATCTGGTCCGGCGTGCTGATCGCCACGCTGTCCTATTTTCCGCTCGTTTACATTCCGGCCGCGGCAACCTTGGGGCGCCTTGATCCGGCAATCGAACAATCCGCGGCATCTCTGGGCCTGGGGCCCTGGGCCGTCTTCATCCGCGTGGTACTTCCACAACTGCGGATCGCCATGACCGGCGGCGGATTGCTCGTTTCCCTGCATCTGCTGGCTGAGTACGGCGCCTTCGCGATGATCCGGTTCGATACCTTCACCACCGCGATCATGGTCCAGTTCCGCTCCACGTTCAACGGCACTGCAGGCAACATGCTCGCGAGCGTCTTGGTGTTCTTCTGCCTGGTGCTGTTGCTGGTGGAAGTCAGGAGCCGGGGAACGGCCCGCTATGCCAGGGTTGGCTTCGGCGCACAGGCCAAGGCCACCCGGGCACCGCTGGGCCGGCTTCAGGTGCCTGCCCACGTAGGGCTTCTGGCCGTGACCGTGGCGGCCTTCGGACTCCCCCTCTGGTTTGTGGTGCGTTGGGTCATTGCCGGCGGCCCGGATGCGTGGTCCGCCGTCGAGTTCCTGCCAGCACTCCTGCAGACGCTGATCTACGGGGCTCTGGGGGCAGCCGTCACTACCGTGGTTGCGTTCCCCATGGCGTACCTGGCGGTGCGGCACCCTTCGTGGTTCAGCAAGCTGCTGGAGCTGTCCAACTACGTCACCAGCTCCATGCCCGGAATTGTGGTGGGCCTGGCATTCGTCACCGTCAGTATCCGGGTGGTGCCCGGCGTCTACCAGAGTGCGGGCCTGCTCATTGCGGCCTATGTGCTGTTGTTTCTGCCCCGTGCCCTCGTCAACCTCCGCGCCGGGCTCTCGCAGGCCCCGAAAGAACTCGACGAGGCCGCCCAGTCACTGGGCAAAGCCCCGCTGGCCTCGTTCCTCAGGGTGACTCTCCGCCTCACCGCCCCGGCCGCCGCAGGTGGTGCCGCGCTGGTGTTCCTCGCCATCCTTAATGAGCTGACCGCCACCCTGCTGCTGGCACCCAACGGCACGCGGACGCTCGCCACCGAATTCTGGACCAAGAGCAGCGCGATCGACTACGCCGGAGCGGCTCCGTATGCCCTGCTGATGATTCTGCTCTCAGCGCCCATGACCTACATTCTCTTCCAGCAGTCCAAGAAAGTGGCCGGACAGTGACCGAACAATCCCCCTCCAGGCTTCCGGAACCGCGGATCGCGCCGTCCGTGGCACCCAGCACGAACAGCCATCTGCAGATCACCGACGTCACCAAGAATTTTTCCTCCCAGGCCGTTCTCAAGGGCGTCAACCTGTCCGTGGCCAAGGGCGGAACCACGGCCATCGTGGGACCCTCCGGCTCAGGGAAGACCACCCTCCTGCGGCTGATCGCCGGCTTTGAACATCCCGCCACCGGCAGCATCTCGCTCAACGGCGCCAAGGTGGCAGGCGACGGCGTCTGGCTGCCCGCGCACAAGCGCCACGTTGGGTACGTGGCCCAGGACGGGGCGCTTTTCCCGCACCTGACGGTAGGCCAGAACATCGCGTTCGGGCTGGAGGCCGCCAAGCTGGCGGGCGGCCGGCGCGGGGTGGCAGACCGGATCAGCGAACTGCTGGACATGGTCTCCCTGGACCCCACCATGGCCAAGCGCAGGCCGCATCAGCTCTCCGGCGGCCAACAGCAACGGGTGGCACTTGCCCGTGCGTTGGCCCGCGAACCCGAACTGATGCTGCTGGACGAGCCTTTTTCCGCCCTCGACGCCGGCCTCCGGGTGGCAACGCGGCGGGCCGTGGCCAAGGTTCTTAGCGAAGCCGGCGTCACCACCATCCTGGTCACCCACGACCAGGCCGAGGCTTTGTCCTTCGCGGACCAGGTGGCTGTGATGCGCGGCGGCAAGCTGGCCCAGATCGGCAACCCGTTTGTGGTCTACACGCGCCCCGCGGACCGCGCCACCGCCGAGTTCCTGGGCGACGCCGTCATCCTGGACGCCTGGATGCAAGGCTCCCTGGCCACGTGTTCGCTGGGCGGAATCCCCGTGCGCCGCCCGCCGGCCCAGGGCTTAGTGCAGCTGATGCTGCGTCCTGAGCAGATCCGGATCGCCGAGGACGGCCCCATCCGCGGCGTGGTGGTGGACACCGACTACTTCGGCCCGGAAACCACCGTGCGGCTCAAACTCTCCGTTCCGCCGGAACTGGCGAACGGCACGGACCACCGTTACCCCGGCGGCGGCGAAGTGATCACCATCCGGCACTGGAACGCCTCCATCGCGCGGCCGGGAATGGAACTCTGCCTGCGCGTGGTGGGCGAAGCGGTGGCGTTCCCCGTGGATCAGCCCGGCGATTGAGCCTGCCCGGCCCCGCGATTGAGCCTGCCCGGCCCGGTGATTGAGCCTGTCGAAATCCCTACTGGTCCGCGGGTCTCTTTTTCTGCGGGTACGGGGTCTCGCCGCGGGCCAGCATGTCCACGAACCCCTTGATCTTCCGCTCCCGGGTAGCTTCCTGTTTCACAGAGTTCGTCCGGTAGATCAGGGCATACCTGTTGACGGAGGTCAGCACGTCGAACATGGCCTGCGCCCGCGGTTCGGCGGCAATGGCTGCGGCCAGGTCCTGCGGGACTTCCGCCGACGACTGCCCTGCATAGGCGGCCTCCCAGCGGCCGTCCGCTTTGGCGCTTTCGACGGCGGCCCGCCCGGCGGCGGCCATCCTGCCGGCGGCTTCGAGCCGGGCTATGTGCCCCACGTTCCGGGCGGACCAAGGGCTTTTAGGGCCGCGGCGGGTCATGCGCTGGACGTAGCTCGCGGCGTCCCGCTTTCCGATCTGGCCGTCGATCCAGCCGAAGCACAAGGCCTCCTCAAGCGCGGCGTCGTAGTCAAGTTCGGTGGTGTTGCCGCCCTTCTTGTGCAGCACCAGCCACACGCCCGGGCTGGTGGCGTGGTTCAGTTCCAGCCAGGCCCGCCATTGCGCGGCGTCCTTCACCAGAAGTTCCTCGAGTTCGATGGCCATGGCACCATTCTGCGCCATGGGCCAGCTCTTCAGGACGTGGCATCATGGCCTTATCACCGCTAATTCCTCGTTGCACCCCGGGAGATCCAATGCTGCGTGTCCGCCCAGTCCACTTCACCTCGCGCCTGGACGAATGGGATCGGCTCCTCACGGACCTGGGCATGATCCGCACCGTTGATGACGGGCCCTGGAAGGAGTTCGACGCCGGCTCGGGCCGGCTTGCGCTGCATGCCGCCGAGGCTGGCTCCACCGAGGACGGGACCACGGCGTTCGGCGTCGAAGTCGGAGACCTCGCCGAGTTCGCCCGGCGAACCAACGAAGCCGGCGTGGAGAGCGGAACATCGCCGGCCGAACTGACCCGGGCCGACCACGGTGACAGCTGCCGCATCACGGGCGAGGACGGATTCAGCTTCCTCGCGGACAAAGCCGCCCACGGCGCCCAGTGCGCTGACGCCGATCCGGCGCTTGCCGTCGTCGAAGTCTGGTTCACGCCGGACGCTGCCGCGGCGGCGCAAACCCTCCGGAACATGGGCGCGCGCCACCGCCCGGTCCCGGACGACGACGAAACCGCGGACTTCACGGCGAAGAACGGCGGCGTGCTCCTGGTGCGCCCGGGCAGCGGCACCGCCCGGGCCGGCCTCGGTTTTGAGTACACAGGCGATCTCGCCGCCGTGCGGGACCGGCTGGCCGCCGGGGGCCACCAGGTCACCATGACTGAAGAGGCTTTCGGGCAGACGCTGCACGTGGCCAACCCGGACGCGGCCGGAACCACCGTCTGGATCTCCCGGCGGCTGCCCGAGGGGTGAGGTTCCGGCGGTTTGAACAACGTTTTACGCTGAGAGCTCACCCCTCACCGGCTCCCGGCCGTCCGATGGGGTAGAACTTAACCATGAACGTTCGCACTCCTGACCCCAATCCCGGCTGGCTCTCCGAAGAAGACCTTTTTGAGGCCCGCGGGAGGCTCCCCATGATCTACGTGGAGGCTGTTCCGGTCCGGCTGGATCCGTTGGGATTCGTGAACGAGGTGGGCACGCTGCTGCAGGCCGACGAGGACGGGAACATGATCCGGTCCCTGGTGTCCGGCCGCGTGATCTACCGCGAAACCATCCGCGCCGCGCTCCTGCGCCACATGGAAAAGGACCTGGGGCCGCTCGCGTTCCCGCAGCTCCCCATCAGCCCGGTACCGTTCACCGTGGCCGAATACTTCCCGGCCCCCTCCCAGACCGGCTTTACCGACGACCGCCAACACGCCGTGTCCCTGGCGTACATCATCCCCGTGACGGGCGAATGCGAACCCCGCCAGGACGCCCTGGAACTGACCTGGATGACCCCCGAGGAAGTGCTCAGCCCCGGCGTCCAGCTCGAATTCAGCGGCGGCCGCGGCGCCCTGGTCCGCCAGGCCCTGGCCT
>DASSIA010000030.1:0-9315 GCA_035692345.1 Arthrobacter sp.
CGAGGGACGCAGCGGAAACCCCATTGGCCTTGTACAGGACGATGTACGTCTGGGTCCCGGACTGCGTAGCGGCCTGGGTGCCGGTCTGGGTGGACTGGACCACTGCGGATACCGCAGCGGGAGCCGCTGCGGTGGACAGGCCCACGGCGAGCGCGATCGCTCCAATCGGCGCTAGAAACCTGGTGGTGAATTTTTGCATGGTGTTGCTCCATTTCTGCCAGCCCGGGCAACACGCGATAGCAGGCCACCCAAGGCAAGTGTCGATGTTCACGATCCTGACGGCTGTTTGCCCAGGATCCTTCCGGGTAACACCAACCCAACAAAGAGGTGTGGCCCGCAACAACAGACCCTAGTGACTCACTTCACAACATTTCAATAGCCGCCGGTATCAATTGCCTGCGGAATCAACTGCCCGGGCCGATTCGATGATTTCCAGCACCTGCACGGCGTCGGACGGATCCACGGGGAGGGGCAGCCCTGAGGAGGTGCCGCCGTCGAGGATTTTGTCCGCCAGCAGCCTATAGAACTCCGGGTAGGCGCCCCGCTCCGTGGGCAGGGCTTCCACGTGTCCGTCGCGGCCCAGAGCACCCGCCCATTCCTGCGCCTCAACGCCGTATTCCGCATCCGCCGGGCCACCGCCGGCAACAATGTACGGCTCCTGCGGGTCCACGCCGTGCTTGGTGAAGCCACCGTTCGAGCCCAGGATGCGGAAACGCGGCCCCTGCTGCGCGCACAGCAGGTTCATGGCCAGGTGGCTGAGGACGCCGGACTCATGCCGCAGGACCACGAAGGCGTCATCGTCAGCTTTCTCGTCGGGACGCCGCACGCGGAGTTCTGCATGGACGACGGTGGCGGGCCCGAACAGTTGCAGGGCCTGGTCGATCAGGTGCGTGCCGAGGTCGAACAGCACGCCGCCGCCGTCCGCCGCCGTTGCACTGGCTTTCCAGGCCTTGGAAATCTCCGGAGACCAGCGTTCGAAGCTGGATTCGAAACGGCTCACGGCCCCTAAAACGTCCCCGGCCAGCATCTTGCGGACGGTCAGGAAGTCGCCGTCCCAGCGCCGGTTGTGGAAGACGGTGAGCACGCGGCCCAGCTTTTCCGCCAGGGCGATCAGCTCCCGCCCCTGGGCACTGCTGACGGCGAAAGGCTTGTCGACGACGACGTCGAGGCCCGCCTCCAAAGCGGCCTTGGCCAGCGGAAAGTGGGTGGCCGGCGGAGTCCCCAGGACCACCAGGTCAAGGTCACCGGCGAGCGCAAGGACAGCGTCGCCGTCGGGCACTGTTTTGATGCCCGGGTACCGCTGCGTGGCAGCAGCCTGCCGCCCGGCGTCGGACGTGGCGATCACGTCCAGTGAGTAGCGGCGGTCGGCCGCGATCAGCGGTGCGTGGAAAACGCTGCCGGACAGGCCATAGCCGACGACGGCGGTCCGGATACGGCGGTCGGGTTCAGTCCAGGTCATAGGGAAAACGGTACCCTCCCCGGACGCTCTCTCACGTCCTGCCCCTTTAACCCAAACGCTCTATCACCTCCTGTCAGGAGGTGATAGAGCGTTTGGGAAAAACCCGCTAAAAGTGAGAGAGCGTCGCGGGGGCGGGAACGTTACTTCTTGACCCAGCCCAGGGTGGTCCAGTCCGGGACCTGGGAGAGGCTCTGGAACAGTGACGGGCCGTAGTTGGCCAGGCCGGTGCGGACGAAGGAGATCTGCGGGCCGTTCATGATCACACCCATGGAGAAGTACTTCGCCATGTGCTCCTTCTCAACGTCCATGGCCGCCTTGTTGCGCGCAGCATCATCTGCGATCGAGGCGAGGTCTGCGATCTTCTTGTCCAGTTCCGGGTCGCCCAGTCCGTTGACGTCGGTCTTGGAGTCGTAGTACTGCTTGACGGCGTCGGTTGCATCAGCCGAAACGGTGTAGCCCGAGACGCTGACGTCGAAATCGCGGGACCCTACAACCTTGCCGAAATCGGCTGAGGCGCGCTGGTCGATCCCGACGTCCATGCCGCCTGCCTGCAGCTGCTTCTGGAGCGTCTGGGTGAAGGCGAGGGTGGTGGGATCGTCGCCGAAGTTGCTGATCTTGAAGGCAGCGGGCTTGCCGTCCTTCTCCATGATGCCGGCGGCGTTGGCCGTGTAACCGGCGTCGGTCAGGACCTTTTTGGCGGCGTCCGGGCCGGTTTCCTTGACGGGGTAGTTGTCCTGGTAGTACGCCGAGAAGGGCAGGAGCATCATGGAACCGGAGCTGGGCTCCTCCCAGTTCAGCCCGTTGAAACGGACCTTGCGCAGGGCGTCGCGGTCGACGGCGGCAAACATGGCTTTCCGGACGGCCACGTCGGTGATCCTCTTGGCGTTGATGTTCATGCCGCCGGCGAAGAGCCGCTGGCCGCGGCGCACCTCGGAATCCTTGGTGCCGTCCAGCTGCTTGTAGAGGGCGATGGTATTGGCCGACATACCGTCGATTTCGCCGTTCTTGAAGGCGGCAACCTGGGCGCTCGTCTCCAACTGGCGGAAGACCACGCTTGCCAGGACCGGTTTGGTGCCCCACCACTTGTCGTTGGGCACCAGGCTGACCGTCTTGGCGGCGGCGTCGTACTTGTCCACCTTGAACGGGCCGGCCATCCACTCCGGGTGCATGTTGCCGGCGAAGCCTTCGTTGAAGATCTGGGGGGTGTTCACGGCCGGGTGGATCAGGCCGAAGAAGAGGGAGTCAACCGGGTAGACCGGCTGCTTGGTCTTGACGATGACTTCCTTGGCGCTGCTGCCTGCTTCCACCGATTCAACAAACTCGTATCCGCCGGAGCTGACAATGTCATAGCCGGCGTCCGGGCTCTTCAGGATGTTCCAGGTGTTCTGGAAGGTCTTTACATCGATCGGTGTGCCGTCGTTGAACGTGGCCTTGTCGTTGACCTTGATGGTGATGGTCTGCTTGCCGTCCACCACTTTGCTGTCCACGGACTCGCAGAAATCCTTGTTCGGCGTGACCTTGCCCGCAAAGTCCACCTTCCAGCAGCCGCCAATGCCTCCACCGGTGACGGCGACTGGATTTATCGGGGCCATCAGGGCGGAGTTGTCCGAGCTGTTGCCGTTGTTGGAAAACCCGTTGAAGTCCGGCCCAATGCTGCCAAGCGGCAGGGTAACCTTACCGCCCTGCTGAAGATCCGCCGTCGGCTTCTCATTGATGCTGATGAGCTTGGAGAGGTCGCTGCCTGCCCCCTGACCTTTCGCTGTTTCCGGTCCGGTGGGCGAGCCTCCACCGCCGCAGGCGGTCAGCGTCAGCGCCGCGGCAATGGCCGCTGCTCCGCCGATCTTGGTCAGATTCCTCATGGTTTTCCCTTCATAGGTGCGGGTGGTGCTTGTGATGAGTGTACGAAACCTAAGGTGCATCGTGGTCCACCGCGTCGTTGACAACCACCATGTCCTGTTCCAGTTCCCCGTCCGGGAAGAAGCAGGCGAACTGCTGGTCCAGGTCCGGACCCGGCCCGGCTTCCAGCGCCTGCACCGCCGCGGATGGCCGGACGCCTTCCAGCGGCGGCTCCAGCGTGAGGCAATGTTCCTGCTTGGCAGCGGGCAGGGCGGCAAAAACAGGGCAGCGGGTGGCGAAGTTGCAACCCTTGGGAACGTCGAGGGGTGACGGCAGGTCTCCCTGGAGGATGATCCGTTCCCGTGCACGTTCGAACCGCGGGTCCGGTACCGGGATCGCGGACAGCAGGGCGCGGGTGTAGGGGTGGCGCGGGTTATCGAAGACCCGGTCCACCTCGCCGATCTCCACGATCTTCCCCAGGTACATCACGGCCACCCGGTTGGAGATATGGCGGACCACCGAGAGATCGTGGGCCACCATGAGGTAGCTGAGGCCCAGCTCGGCGCGGAGCTTGTCCAGCAGGTTGATCACCCCGGCCTGGACCGAGACATCCAGTGCGGACACGGGTTCATCCAGGACCACCAGCCTGGGGTTCACGGCCAGCGCCCGGGCGATGCCGACGCGCTGCCGCTGGCCGCCGGAGAACTGGTTGGGGAACCGGTTGACGTGGTCCGGCTGCAACCCCACGAGTTTCATCAGTTCCATGATGCGGGCCTTGATGGCCCGCTTATCCATGCCCGCGTTCTGGAGCGGTTCGGCCAGGACCTCGTAGACGGTGAACCGCGGGTCCAGCGCCCCGGTGGGATCCTGGAACACCATCTGCATGTCCTTGCGCATGGCGCCTTTGGTCCTGGCGTCGGCAGCTTGCTTGTTGCTGATCCCGCCGATGATCACCTCGCCATCCTGGTCCTTGTGGAACTCCATGATTTCCAGGAGCGTGGTGGTTTTGCCCGAACCGGACTCACCCACAATGGCGAAGCACTCGCCTTCGCGGATGTCGAAGCTCAGGCCGTCCACGGCCTTCACGGTACCGATCCGCCGCTTGAGCAGCGCTCCCTTGGTCAGCGGGAAGTGCTTACGGACGTCCTTCAGTTCCAGCACGGTGGAGCGTTCCGCCCGCGGGATGAGGTCAAAGCGCGAGACCGGGACCGGCGGGGCGGAGAAGATCTCATGGACATCCGCATCCGCCCCGAGGGACGCGGATTTAATGCAGGCCGCCCGGTGCGAACCGCTGCCCGGAACCCGGTTCAGGGGCGGTTCGCCGTCCAGGCAGGCGTCGGCCACCAGCGGGCACCGCGGCGCGAAGGAACAGCCGGTGGGGGCGTGCAGCAGGTTCGGCGGGATGCCGTCGATGGGGACCAGCGAGGACTTCTCCGCGTTGTCCACGCGTGGCACCGCGCCGAGAAGGCCCATCGTGTAGGGCATCCGGGGGTTGTAGTAGATGTCATCCACGCTGCCGGTTTCCACCGGTTTGCCGGCGTACATCACCATAATGTCGTCGGCGATGCCCGCCACCACGCCCAGATCGTGGGTAATGAGTACGACGGCGGCGCCCGTTTCCTCCTGCGCGGTATGGAGCACCTCAAGCACCTGTGCCTGGATGGTGACGTCCAGGGCCGTCGTCGGCTCATCCGCAATCAGGACGCGCGGGTTGTTGGCGATGGCGATGGCGATCATGACCCGCTGGCGCATGCCGCCGGAGAACTCGTGCGGAAAAGCCCTGAGCCTGTTCTTAGGGCTCGGGATACCCACCATAGCCAGGAGTTCGACGGCGCGTGCCTCCTTCGCCGCTTTGCTCATGCCGGGGTTGTGGATGGTCAGCGCCTCGGTGATCTGCGCGCCCACCGTGTACACCGGGGTCAGGGAGGACAGCGGGTCCTGGAACACCATGGCGATGTCGTTGCCACGATAGGCGCACATGGCTTTGTCGCTGAGGCCCAGCAGCTCCTTGCCCTGGAGCCGGACCGAGCCGGAGATCGCGGCTGTGGCGGGCAGCAGGCCCATGATGGCCAGCGATGTTACCGACTTGCCGGACCCGGACTCCCCCACGATTCCCAGCGTCTTGCCGGGCAGCAGGTCGAAGTCCACGCCCCGAACGGCATGCACAGCCCCGTTTTCGGAGTTGAAGCTGACGTTCAGGTCCCGGACGGACAGGACAGCGTCCGACGGCGGGTGGAGACCGGCGGTGCGGAGCCGCTCGGCTGTTGCGGGGGCCGGCTCAGCCGGCTCGACGAAGGTGCTCATGTGCTCTTCTTCCCTGCGCGCTTCTCTTTGGCCCGGCTTTTGGGTGCCCGGCCAACCGAACTGGAGCTCGGGTCAAAGGCGTCGCGCAGGCCATCGTTCATCATTGCCAGGGACCCCGTGAGCAGGAACATCACCGTGAGCGGAACCCAGAACATCCACGGGAAAGTCTGGACCTGGGACGTGGCGCCGCCAATCAGGACCCCCAGGCTCACATCCGGAACCTTGATGCCGATGCCGATAAAGGAAAAGGCCACCTCCGCCAGGATGGCCCCGGTGACGCCGCGGGTGATGTCCAGGACCAGCAGCGAACCGATATTGGGCACCAGGTGCCGCCAGACGATCCTGCGCGGCGGGACGCCCATGTACTGGGCCGCCTTGACGAAGTCCCGCTGCATCAGGGACATGGACAGGGAGCGGATGAGCCTGGCCGTACCCATCCAGCTGAAAACCAGGAGCACGATGATCAGGAGGAGCCAGCTGGGCAGGTTTTTCTTCAGGCCTTCCCCTCCGCCGCTCGTGGCCACAGCCACCACCAGCAGGGCAGGCATCATAATGAGCGCCTCCAGGACGAAGAGCATCACCTTGTCCACTTTGCCGCCGAAGTAGGCCATGGTGCAGCCGTAGACCGCGGCAACGAGTACCGATACCAGGCCGACGATCAGGCCGATCAGGATGGAGATCCTGGTGCCTTCGACGGTCATGGCGTACAGGTCGATGCCGGCCTGGGAGGTGCCCAGGAAGTGATCGGCTGACGGCGGCATGCCGATGTTGAAGGGGTCGAGGGTTTCCTTGTCCCACGGTGTAAAAAACCCGCCGACGAAAGAGAACACCGTCAGGGCCAGGAAGATCGCCAACCCTGCGACGGCAGTTTTGTTCCGCATAAAGCGGCGGAAGATGATGGTGGACTTGGCGATCACCACATCGGCACTTTCGAGGTGCGCGTCCTGCGCCACAGCTGCCGGATCAACGGCGTTGAGGTTGGTCATGGCTACTGCACCCTCACTCTCGGGTCGACAAGGGTGGTGGCGAAGTCAGCGAGGATGGCGCCCAAGGCAAAAATGACGGAACCGTAGGCGAGGGTGGCGGTCGCTGCATTGACGTCCTGCAGCGAGATGGCGTCAATGCTCCAGGAGCCCACCCCGGGCCACGCGAAGATCTTCTCGGCGAAAAAGCCGCCGGCGAAGATGGCAGGGATGGTGAACGCGATGCTCTGGGCCACCGGGATAAAGGACACGCGCAGGGCATGCCGGGTGATGGCCTGGTTCCGGGTCAGTCCCTTGGCACGGGCGGTCCGGACGAAGTCCGCGTTGACGTTGTCCAGCAGGTACTGGCGCTGCGCGATCTGGTATGAGCCCCAGCCAACCAGGGTGATGGCGATGGTGGGAACCGCGTAGTGAGCCGCCATGTCCACAAACTGTGCCCACCCCGGTTGCATGCCGGGCGTGGAGATGCCGGTGACGAAGAAGATACGTTCACCGACTGTCTCGTTGATGTTGATGGCACCGAGCTGCACCAGGAAGTAGGCAATGGGGGCGGGCACAATATACGCGAGGTAGCTGTAGGAGGTGATCACCCGGTCCTCGAACCTGTACTGCCGGGCCGCCGAGTACACCCCGAGTGCGACGCCGATGACCAGCGTCAGGATGATGGCTGCGAGAAAGAGCCGGGTGGAGATCCAGACGCGGTCGCCGAATTCAGCGTTGATGTAGGCACCGTTGGGGCTGCGTCCCCAGTCCCAACGGGTCACTATCCCGGTCAGCCAACCAACGTAGCGCTCCCACGGGCTGAGGTCCGGATCCAGTCCCTTCAGGCGCATGGAGTTGGCAACCTGCTCGGGGGTGGGGCGCGGAATCCGCTCCTGCTCGAGGAGCGCCGGTTTGAGGGAACTGACTGCCAGGAAGTACCCGGCTGATGTGGTCAGGAAAATCATAAAAACGTAGGTGATGCCGCGCTTGGCGAGGTACCTGATCATGTGGCAGCTACAACGTGTTCGTTGCCGCCAGGGCCATGTATGAACATTCCAAGGGCTCACCCCGGGCCGGCAACGGACTTCCTGCCTTCACTGCATCCATGTTCCAGATCCTTCCGATTTCCCCTGCGGGCAACGGGTCTCGCCGCCACCGGGTCTCCACCAGCGCGTAGCCGGTCTCCGCGACCAGGCAGGGGCACGTCCGGGTGGACTATGCTGCGGGTCACATTCCAGAGGAAACTACCACAGAGTAGCGTCCGAAATGCGGACGCCTGAGCGGAATCCGCGTGGTCAGTGTCGGATTGTTATGAATACTTCGGTGGGGCCGCCCTGACTGGACGCTTCCTTGGAAATCGGCGTACCCTAGCGCCCGCGGACCACCCGTGTGACCAGTTCCCGCCAGGACTCCGTCAGCCTCGCGGGCGCCACGCCCAGAACGCGGACGGCGTGGAGGAGCCGGTCCGGATCCAGGGTGGCGCCCAGCGACATGGCCATCAGCAACGGGTCCGTATCCAGGCCTTCATCCCGCAGCAGGAACTCAATGTGGCGTTGCGACAGCAGGGCCGCGGGCACCTCATACCGGCCGTGGGCCGTACTCTCCGCGGCGCGCGCCAGGTCCCCGTGCTCCATGACATACGCGATGCGCGCCGCACCAAAGGCGATCAGCCGTTCCAGTCCCGGAGCCCCCGGGCCCAAGGGCGGCGGACCGAACATAAAACGGGCCTGGAACGCGGCCTCAGAATCGCTCAGCAACGTCATCATGAGTCCGGCGCGGCTGCCGAAGCGGCGGAACACGGTGCCTTTACCCACGCCCGCCCGCCGGGCCAGCCCGTCCATGGTGAGGGCGTCCGCCCCGCACTCGGCGATCAGTTCCCGCGCCGCGCCCAGCAACCGCTCCCGGTTCCGGGCGGCATCGCTGCGCTCAGCGGGCAGGCCGGAGAGGGATCCGGGCAGCAGTGGGATAAAGCTCACAGTCCACATCCTAATCCCGGGAATAATAATCGGACTACGGTCCGTTTACTCCGTGAAGGCCGCAACGCCTCCACCTTCCATCGGCTAGCGGCCTGGCCGCAGCCCGACCCCAGGAGTCAGTATGTCCAAGAGCACAGTCCTTACCCTTGTCGGCAGCCTCCGCGCCGACTCCACCAACCAGAAGCTGGCCGAAGCCATCCAGCTGAACGCCCCGGAGCATGTTGACGTGGTCATCCACGAAAGCCTGGGCAACATCCCGTTCTACAACGAGGACATCGACGTCGAGGGCCAGGTTCCCGCCGCGGCCGCCGCACTCCGCGCCGCCGCCAACGACGCCGACACCCTCCTCCTGGTGACTCCGGAGCACAACGGCACGGTTCCCGCGTCGCTGAAGAACGCCATCGACTGGCTGTCCCGCCCCTACGGTGCCGGCGCCCTCACCGGCAAGCCCACCGCCGTCGTCGGTACAGCGTTTGGCCAGTTTGGTGGCGTGTGGGCCCAGGACGAGGCACGCAAGGCCGTTGGCATTGACGGCGCCCAGGTACTGGAGGACGTCAAGCTGGCGGTCCACGGCTCCATGGTCCGCTTCGCCGAACTGCACCCGAAGGATGACGCCGAGGTAGTCGAGCAGATCAAGGGCGTCTTCGACGCACTCGCCGCCGCCCAGCCGGCAGCGTAAGGCCCGCTTCAGGCAGCACTGCGCAAAGCGGAACCTGAATGCCCCGGGCACCGAAAGCTTGGATTCTAGGGGTCGTTGCAACACCTGTTGGTTAGG
>DASSIA010000031.1:0-2770 GCA_035692345.1 Arthrobacter sp.
GCCGAAGGCGATGATGGCGGCGCCGCCGGCGATCATGGCGATGATGGCCACCACCTTGATCAGCGAGAACCAGAATTCCAGCTCGCCGAAGACCTTCACGCTGAGCAGGTTCAGTGCCGCCAGGAAGCAGATGACGGCCAGGATCCAGATCCAGCGGTCCACCTGCGGGAACCAGAACCCCATGTAGATGCTGAACGCCGTGACGTCGGCGATGGCCACAATCGCCATCTCAAAAACGTAGGTCCAGCCGGTCACGAAACCCGCCAGCGGGCCGAGATAACGGCTGGCGTACTGGCCGAACGAGCCCGAAACGGGGTGGCGGACTGCCATTTCGCCGAGCGCGCGCATCACCATAAACACCGCCGCGCCGCCGATGATGTAGGCGAGGAGGACCGCGGGACCCGCCTTCTGGATGGCGGACGCAGAGCCGTAGAACAGGCCGGTGCCGATCGCCGAACCGAGGGCCATGAAGCGGATGTGCCGGACGTTCAGTCCCCGGTTCAGGACGTGTGCGACGGCGGATCCTGGCTTGTGCGTTTCGGCTGGCCTTGTGTCTGGCCTGGCGGGGCTTGGTGCTTGCTGCATACAAATACCTTCTCGTCATTGGGAGGGGGATCGCTAACCAGCAGACCACTTTGGCGCCGGACGTGATGAGGCTCACCGGCGGTTGGTGTCTTCCATCTCAGACTGGGGTCCGGTATCTGGGCGCTGCTTGGCGCCTAGTCCAATACTCTTGACATGATGTCTGGTTTTCTTTACTTTTGAGATGTCAGGTTTGTTTTACATCTTGTGGACGGCGGGAGCGGAGATGTCCTTCGAAGAGAAGAGTGCCTGGATCATGGGGGTGGTGGCTGCGGGGTCTTACGGCGCGTATCTGGCCATCGTCCTGGGTTTGGCCGGAACCATGCCCCTTGCCCAGGTCCCGTACGTCGCCCCGTTGCTGTGGACGGTCGGGGCTTCCATTGCGGCGTCCATCGCGCTTCACGCCGTGATCGGCATCTTCTCGCCCAGGGAGGCCGGGAAGAAGGACCAGCGTGACAGGGAGATCTACCGATTTGGCGAGTACATCGGCCAGTCGTTTGTGGTGATCGGGGGTGTCGCGGCACTGCTCATGGCGATGGCTGAATGGGACCATTTCTGGATCGCGAACGTCATCTACCTGGCGTTTGTGTTGTCCGCGATGCTGGGCTCCGTGGCCAAGATCGTTGCCTACCGCCGGGGGTTCCAGCCGTGGTGAAGCCAACGCGGGTGACCAATTCCATCCGGCGCCTGCGGTTCGAGCGCGGCGAGATGACGCAGGCTGACCTGGCGGAGCGTGTTGGAGTCACCAGGCAGACCGTCATCGCCATCGAGCAGGGCCGGTACTCGCCGTCCCTGGAGATGGCGTTCCAGATCGCCCATGTGCTCAGCGTGCCGCTCGAAGACGTGTTCCAGTACCCGAACCACGAAGGAGACGCATCATGAAGGCTATCGCGCAGGACGTTTACGGGAATTCCGGTGTGCTTCAACTCCTGGACATCCCGCAGCCCGTTCCGGGCAACGGGGAGGTACTCATCCGGGTCCGGGCAGCCGGCGTCGACCAGGGCGTGTGGCACCTCATGACCGGACAGCCGTACCTCATCCGCCTCTTCGGTTTCGGACTGAGGAAGCCCAAGGTGCGCGTCCGCGGACGGGAGGTGGCCGGCGTCGTCGAAGCTGTTGGCCCGGGAGTGACCCGCTTCCAGCCCGGCGACGAAGTGTTTGGTGCTGGTGAGGGGTCCTTCGCTGAATTTGTGTGCGCCAAGGAATCCCGGTTGGCGCGTAAGCCCTTGAGTTTGACGTTCGAGGAGGCCGCGGCTGCGCCCATTTCTGCCGTCACGGCATTGCAGGCTGTCAGGGACGCCGGGCAGGTCAGCACCGGCCAGAAGGTACTGGTCATCGGTGCGGGCGGGGGAGTGGGGTCCTTTGCCGTGCAGCTGGCCAAGGCATTCGGGGCAAAAGTCACCGGCGTCTGCAGCACCGGAAAAGTGGAGCTGGTCCGGTCACTCGGCGCCGACCACGTCATCGACTACACGCGTGACGATTTTGCCCGCGCCGGGCTGCTTTACGACGTCATCCTCGATACTGCGGGCAACCGGCCGCTGTCCGTATTGCGGCGCGTGCTGACCCCGCGGGGGACGCTGGTGATTGTCGGGGGCGAAGGCGGTGGGAAAATTACCGGCGGATTCGAGCGCTCGATGGGTGCGCCGCTGGCTTCGCTGTTCTCCGGGCAGAAATTCAAGGGGCTTGTTTCGACCGAGAATCACCGGGATCTTGAGGTGCTGACCATGCTCATTGAGGCCGGAAGCGTGAAGCCCGCCGTGGATAAGGTCTACGCGCTCGCTGACGCCCCGGACGCCGTTGAATACATGCACGAGGGCCGGGCCAGGGGCAAGGTGGTTGTCCGCCTCTGAGACTCTACGATGTGCCGTCCTGCGCCGGCATTTCGGAAATGATGCTCACCGAGTGCCGGGTCCAGCTGGCCGGAGTGAGCGGGTTTGGAACCGGGTTGGCCGGTTTGGAGGTCCCCTCGGCTGCCGAGTCATATTGGCTGCATAGTTATCCACATAGGCCATCTTGTGCCTGCAAATTGTCTGACCCGGCTGGAATCATTTGGGTATGGATAGCGGAGCGGCGGCGGCGATAGCGGAGGACCTTGCGGCGTCTTTCGCTGGGCTTGCTGTGGTGCTCCGGGGCGGATCCTCGGGTTTCTGTGCTGGTGATCCGTTGCGCCGGCGGGCCGAGGTGGCTT
>DASSIA010000032.1:0-13075 GCA_035692345.1 Arthrobacter sp.
TCGATCTCCTTGGCGATGGAAACACCATCGTTGGTGATCGTGGGGGCGCCCCACTTCTTTTCGAGGACGACGTTGCGTCCACGCGGGCCGAGGGTGACCTTGACGGCGTCGGCGAGGATGTTCAGGCCCCGCTCAAGACCGCGGCGTGCCTCTTCATCAAATGCAATGATCTTGGCCATAACGGCAGTAGTCCTTTCAGGACAGTCGTTAAGAATGGACCACGCTGCAGTGCCCGCGACGGACGATCCTTCACCGGCGGCCTCTGTATGCCGCGGCTGGGGATCTCACTCCAGCTAGGTATTTCTCTCGCTCCACTACCGCCACCCGGCTCCGCGACCGGTCGAAACCGGACGTTGCCTTAGCAGTCGGTAGGTAGGAGTGCTAACTCCATAATTAGCACTCCCTAGGTGAGAGTGCAAGCGAAAGGCCTTGTAAATGACTCCCCGGGCCCGCTGGGCGTGCCAGCTGTTCGCCGTTGGCGATCAGCCCGCTGCCCGGCCCGCCGCCTCGCGGCCGCTGAGCACTGCCCTGTTGTCTGCGCCGTAGGTGAACACCATGAAGTTGGCCGCGGTGATGTCGCCATTGGCGTCGAAGGCAACCGGCCCCGATTCGCCGTCGTAATTAATGTCCCCTCCGGTCTTCAGGACCGCGAGGCAGTCGGCGTAGGACAGGCACGGCTTGGTGGCCGGGGCGGAGGGCTGCGCGGCGGAGTGTCCGGCTGCTACCCCGCCGGACACTGCGATCAGGTTGGCGGCGATGGAACGGCCGGCATCGTCGTCGGCCTTCACTGCCGCCAGAACGGCCAGGTTGACGGCGTCGTAGGTCTCCGCGGCGAAGGACAAATCCTTCAACGCCGGGTTGACTGCCACCAGGCGGGCCTGGAAGTCCACCGACGGGAAGACTCCCGGCACCACTGCACGGGCACCGTCGAGGGCCTTGGACCCCAGCCCCGAACCGTACTGGGCGAATGCGCCGTCGCTCAGGATGATCTTCTTGCCGGAAAGCCCTGCATTGTTCAGCTCCGCGATGGCGCCTTGGGCGTCGTCGCGGGCGATCAGCACCACGGCGTCTGGGTTGGCAGCCTTGGCAGCGGCCGCCGCCTTGCCGGCGTCGCCGGGCTTGAAGGCGGTGGTGGAGGCAGCATCCAGGCCGCCGTCCTTGGCGGCGGCGACGACGGCGGCCGCAACCTCCTTGCCGTACGCACTGTCCTCGTGGACCACGGCAAGGCTCCTGGCGCCGCCGTCCTTGGCCAGTTTCACCAGCACCGTTGCCTGGGCGATGTCCGCGGCCGCCGTCCTGAAGTAGTAGCCGCCACTCTTGTAGTGGGACAAGCCGGCGGCAGAGTTGGCCGGCGAGATGAGCGGGACGCGGGCAGCGGAGAGCACGTCAATGGCGGCGGCAGCATGGCTCGAATCCGTAGGTCCGATCACCACGTCAGCTTTCGCCTCAGCAAGGTTCCTGGCCTGGGCCCGGGTGTCAGCTCCGGCCCCGACCACCAGGTCCACGGGCCGGCCCTTGTGGCCGCCGGCTGCGTTGATTTCCTTCACGGCAAGCTGGGCCGCGGCAAGCTGGGAATCGTTGAGGAAGGCCTGATCTCCCGTGTTGTCCTGGATCAGCCCGATCCGCAGGGTCCCGTCACCTGAGGCCTCAGCGGGCTCAACGCGGGCGTTGCCTGTTGCTCCGGCGCAGCCGGCCAGGGCCAGGACGAGGGCCGTCCCTGTTGCTGTGCGGAAGATTGCGGTTCTCAAGCTGCCGGAGATCACTGCGCGGGCCGGACGTTTTCTGCCTGCGGGCCTTTCTCGCCTTCGCCGACTTCAAGCTCCACGCGCTGCCCTTCATCCAGGGCCCGAAAACCTTCGCCCTCTATCGCCGACCAGTGCACAAAGACATCGTCCCCGGAGCCGTCCACCGTAATAAAGCCATAGCCCTTTTCGGCGTTGAACCACTTAACCGTTCCCAATGCCATGATGTCCGCTCTTTCCGTCGTGCCGCCGGTCCCCTTCGGAAGTGTGCCGCTTGTTACGGACCGAAGCCTGAAATCACTCTAGCCATAAGCCATCCGGCGAGCCGAGCCGCAGGGCCGCAGCGGTGCCCAAAAGTTATTCAGGCGTAACCGGGAGGTGTCAGCGGTAGTCCGGCCCCAGGACAACAACCAGCGGCACCTGGAACTCCTGGCTGCTGACAAGCGTGGGGATGCCGAGGAGTGTGGACACTGCTTCGGCGTTGGCTTTCTGGGCCGCTCCCGAGTAGAAGATCACGGACGTCTTCTGCGGTGCGCCGCCCCAGTTGCCGACCTGGCCCAGTGTCCAGCCGCCGGTCTGGACAATCGAACTGACCCGGCCGGCGAGCCCGGCGGTTCCGGCAGCGTTGTAGATGGCAACGGCCTGGGTTTTGTCCAGCACAGCAGCCGACGGAACGGCGCTGGGAGAAACGGCAGTGGGCGAAACGCCGGGCCCGGCATCCGGGCTCTTGGACTGTTCCGTGCTCGGGGAAGATTCAGTGGTGGCCGACGGGGCCGCGCTTGATTCGGGTGCGGCGGTCGATGCCAGGCTCGTGGAGGCTTCACTGCCGGCCTGGGTGAAACCGAGTTTGGGCATGATCAGGAACGCCACCAGTCCGATGGCCAACGCGGCGATCCCAACCGTCAGGATGGGCCATAGCCTGCGCCGGACGGGCGCCGATGCCGCCCGGTGGACACCCTGC
This sequence comes from Arthrobacter sp., assembly GCA_035692345.1. Lineage (GTDB taxonomy): Bacteria > Actinomycetota > Actinomycetes > Actinomycetales > Micrococcaceae > Arthrobacter. The sequence continues at coordinate 2,704 of DASSIA010000032.1, forward strand.
CGTGAGGCGGTCTCCGGAACCTTGTCGAATTCATCCCGAGCGTATTTGGTCATGGTGCAGAGACGTCCTTGTTGATTGCTGCTGATGGCTCAGCACTAGCTTGGTCAGGCGTCGGAACCCAGGCGTCGTGCAGTGCGTGCCCGGTGACGCGACGTACGTAGTCTACGCAATCTCTTGACCAACATGGGATCGTGGGCCAACGCAGCCTCGGTATCAATGAGGGCATTGAGCAGTTGATAGTAATGTGTGGCGGACAGGTCGAACAGCTCCCTGATGGCCTGTTCCTTGGCCCCCGCATACTTCCACCACTGCCGTTCCAGTGCCAGCATCTGCTGGTCACGTTCGCCCAGCGGCGAGTCACGAAGCGTGAAACCGGCCAGCAGCGGGCCGCAGTCTTCAGGTTCCGGCAGGTGTTCCCGAGCAGGTTCCGCCACGGCACACCCCTTCACTGGTCGATGGAAAGTCTCCTGCCCATGCTACGGCGTGAATAACACCCATGTCATTTCCACCCCCCGGAGTTTTTGTCCACTTATTCGGGTTTTTCGGCCCCGAAACCGCAGTTATCTGGACAAAAACTCCGAGGGGGCGGCGGGGATGCCTGCGAGAATGGGAGGGTGTTTGATTCTGACGCGCTGTTCGAGCTGGCGGCGGACCCGGCGGAGGCCGTCGGCTTCGCCGAGATGGCCGCCCTGCCCCTCGATGAGCTGATGGCCGCTGACTGGGCGGACGCACTGGGCCCCGTTGACGGTGAACTTCGCGGTGTCCTCACCTTCCTCGCCGCGGAAGTCGCCGCCGGGCACCAGGTGCTGCCGTCGCCGTCGAACGTTCTGCGCGCCTTCCGGCAGCCGCTGGCGGATGTGAAGGTGCTGGTGGTTGGCCAGGACCCCTACCCGACGCCGGGGCACGCCGTGGGCCTGGCCTTCGCCGTTGACGCACGGACCCGCCCCATCCCGCGGAGCCTGGCCAACATCTACCGCGAGCTGGAGGCCGATCTCGGCCTTCCCGCCCGCGTCCACGGCGACCTGTCCGCCTGGGCCAGCCAGGGGGTCCTGCTTCTTAACCGGATCATGAGCGTCCGCGCCGGCGCTGCAGGTTCCCACAGGGGCAAAGGCTGGGAGGCCATCACGACGGCGGCAGTCACCGCGGTTGCCACCCGGCGCATGCCCGACGGCGGCAGCGCACCACTCGTGGCGGTGCTGTGGGGGCGGGACGCAGAAGGCGTCCGTCCGCTCCTGGCCGGTGCTGCGGTAGTGTCCAGCGCGCACCCCAGCCCGTTGTCGGCGTCGCGCGGGTTCTTCGGCTCCCGGCCTTTCAGCACCATCAACCGGCTGCTGCGGGACCAAGGGTGTCCGGGCGTAACCTGGGAGCTCCCACCGGCCCCGTAGCTTAGGGTTGCCTTATGAGCACTGTTCCCGCCGCCACCAGCGCCACCAAAAACACGCGTCCGCAGATCGACCTCACGGTCATCCGGCGGGAGGACCTCTCGCCCCACATGGTGAGGATCGTGGCAGGCGGCGAGGGCTTTTCAGCCTACGTGAACAACAGCTTCGTGGACCGGTACATCAAGATTGTGTTCCCGCAGCCCGGCGTTGACTATGGGCAGCCCCTGGACCTGTGGACCATCCGGGAAACGATGCCCCGCGCGCAGTGGCCCTTCACCCGCACGTACACCGTGCGCTGGGTGGACACCGCGGCCCAGGAACTTGCCATCGACTTTGTGATCCACGGCGACGAAGGCCTGGCCGGCCCGTGGGCCGCTGCTGCGAAGCCCGGCGACACCTTCACCTTCACCGGCCCGGGCGGTGCCTACAATCCGGCGCCGGACGCCGACTGGTACCTCTTCGCCGGCGATGAAGCCGCGCTGCCCGCCATCGCCGCCGCCATCGAATCGTTGCCGGCCGAAGCGCGTGGCCTGGCGTTCATCGAGGTGGACAGCGACGCCGATATCCAGCCCATCGCGTCCCCGTCCGGCCTGGATGTGACGTGGCTCCGCCGGAACGGCACCCCCGCCGGTTCCGGGGACCTCCTTGTCTCCGCGATCGCGGACGCTGAGTGGCCGGCCGGACGGGTCGACGTTTTTGCCCACGGCGAGCGCGGCTACATGAAGGGCCTGCGCGACGTGTTTTTTGTCCAGCGGGGCCTGGAACGGAGCCAGGTGTCACTGTCCGGCTACTGGGCCCAGGGCCGCGTAGAGGACGACTTCCAGGCCGAGAAGAAACTCCCCGTCGGGAAGATCTGACCTAACCGGCCAGCCCGGCCCCTACCCTGCACCCCCTAACCCCTAAGCCATCCCCGCAATGATGGTCCGGGACCTTGCCGGGGACGGCGCAGAGGCCTACGCTCACCCTAAATGGCGCCCCCGGCAGCCCCTGATCAGCTGCCGGTACCGCCGTTCGAGCGTCCGGAGAGCCGACATGAAATCAGCCAGCAAAAGATTCCTCAGCCCGGTTTTTGCCTTCTGCCTCGCAGTGGCCGGAACGTCGCTGGTCACCTCAACAACTGCGCAGGCCGCGACCACCTACGGCACGGCCAGCATCAGCTACTCCGGCGTGGCCAACCCGCCCACCTCCGACAAGCCGGAGAGCAAACTCTGGTGGAACGACGGTTCGTGGTGGGCCGACATGTGGACCACAGGCAGTGGGTGGCACATCTACCGCCTGGACCGTGGCACCAGGAAGTGGGTGGACACCGGGCTGGGCAACGATAGCCGCGCAAATACCCTGGCCGATACCTTGTGGGACGGTTCCCACCTTTACATCGCGTCCCACGTCGTGACCATCACCGGCGATGGCACACCCAAGCCCTCCGTTTCCGGGCAGCCCGCCAAGCTGTACCGCTACAGCTACGCCGCCGGCAAATACACGCTGGACAGCGGATTCCCGACCACCATCACCAACAACAGCAGCGAATCGATGACCATCGACCGGGACTCCACGGGAGCGATCTGGGCCACGTGGACGCAGGTGGCGGGGAGTTCCTCCGCCGGCTTCACCAACACGGTGTACGTGAACGTTTCGGCCCCTGGCGGCACCAGTTGGCCGGCACCGTTTGTGCTGCCCGTGTCCAACCCCCGCCCAGCCCCCGACGACATCTCCGCTGTGGTGTCCTATGCGAAGAACAAGATCGGCGTGATGTGGAGTGACCAGCGCACCGGATCCATGTGGTGGGCCACGCGCACCGACGGCACCTCGCCGACGGCCACCTCGTCCTGGAAAGTCCAGCCGGCAGTCCAAGGCAAAGGGCAGGCAGACGATCACCTGAACCTGAAGGCCCTGCTGGCGGACCCCTCAGGGAGGGTTTACGCAGCAGCCAAGACCAGCCTGGACACCACATCCACGGACCCGACACAGCCGCAGCTGCAACTGCTCGTCTTCAAACCCGGTACCGGTTCGTTCACGAGGTCCACCATCGCGACTGTGGGCGACTGTGTGACGCGCCCCCAGATTCTGCTGGACACGCAGAACAACACGGTTCATGCCTTCCACACTGCACCCTCGTCGGGGGGCTGTCCCTTCTCCGGGGCCGCAGGCAGCATCTACGAGAAGACTGCCTCGATGGACACCCCCGTTTTCGCTTCAAGCCGCGGGACACCGGTGATCCAGGACGGGGCATCGGCCAACATCAATGACGTCACCACCACCAAGCAGGCCGTCAACAGTTCCACCGGCATCGTGGTCATGGCAAGCAATGACGTCACCAAGCGCTACTGGTACTCCGACCGGCCGCTTGGTCCCGCCCCTGGACCAACCGCCCCGGTCGCGGCCTTCACGGCCTCACCCACGTCGGGACCGGCTCCCCTGCCGGTGAGCTTCACGGATACGTCCACCGGTTCACCGACGTCGTGGTCCTGGACGTTTGGTGACGGCGGTACGTCCACGTCCCAGTCGCCGTCGCACCAGTACTCCGCGGCGGGCACCTACACGGCAAAGCTGACCGCGGCCAACAGCACCGGGTCAACGTCGGCAAGCGCCACGATCACCGTCACAGCAGGAGGAAGCTCCGGTGCCGTGACCGCCGTCGGGACCTCCACCAACTCCTCGACGACGGCCACATCAACCGTGACGCTCACGCGGCCGACGGCGGCGGCGGCCGGCGACGTCCTGGTCGCTTCCATCACGACGGACCTGAATCCGGCCGTTACCGCTCCGGCCGGCTGGACGGCCATGGTGAACGGCCTGTCAGTCAACAGCTCCCCGTCCTCTGGTGCCCGGATCTTCGCCTATTACCGTGTTGTGGGGGCGTCGGATCCTGCCTCGTACGCCTGGGGCCTTGGCACGGCCGCAAAATGGGGTGGAGGCATCACCGCCTACCGCGGTGCCAACCAGGCCACGCCGCTTGACAGCCCGGTGGTGACCGCCGTCGATACCACTTACACGGCCACCAGCATCACCCTGCCAAGCATCACGACGGCGAGCAACGGCGCCATGCTCATCGGCGGCATCGGCTACGACAGCGGCACGCCCGGAACCACACCACCCAGCGGCTTTACGGAGCGTTGGGAAGCCGCCGGCGGGCAGATAGCCGAGGAGGCAGACCGGCCCCAGGCCACGGCGGGCGCGACGGGCACCGCAACGTGGACGTTCAGCACAGCAAAGGCGAGTGGAGCCTGGCGCGCCGCGCTGAAACCTGCCAGCTGACATGGCCGCGGCGGGCGCCGCCCGGGAAGCACCCGCGGCGGCCCGGATCCGGGCGGTCGGGTCTTGGATGGTCAGGTCTTGGATGGTCCTGTCCTGGGCCATTCTGTTATGCCTGGCGACCTCAGCGTGCCAGCCTGCGCCGGCGCCCCCACCCGCGCCGCAGGGACAGACCGCCTCCCCGCAATCGGTCGCTTCCCCGGAACAGCCCGCTTCCCAGGAACAGACCGCCTCCCCGGAACAGCCGGCCGCCGACTCCAGGTCGGTCCACTTCACCGCAGCAGGGGACATCGGCATGGGCGGCGGAGCCAAGAAAGTGCTTGACGTGATCGCTGGGTTGAAGCCGGATCTCAACATCGCGCTCGGTGATCTCTCCTACCAGGCCGGCGCTGAGCAGGCGTTCTGCGACATGGTCACGGGCAAACTTGGCAACGGCTTTCCGTATGAGCTGATCACGGGCAACCATGAAAGCGACGGGCACGACGGCGACATCGCCACATTCGCCCAATGCCTGCCCAACAGGCTCCCCGGGCTGCAAGGCACCTATGGAACCCAGTGGTACGTCGATGTCCCCCAGGACCGCCCCCTGGTGAGGTTCATCTTTATTTCTCCGGGCATCAGGTTCCCCGGCGGACAGCCCCTGGATTATTCGCCAGGCAGCGACCGCTGGCGCTGGACCGAATCCGCCATCGACGGCGCCCGTGCCGCCAACATCCCCTGGACTGTGGTGGGCATGCATACCCTGTGCTTCAGCATGGGACACTACGGCTGCCAGGCCGGGGAGCAACTGACGAACATGCTGGTGGGCAAGGACGTGGACCTCGTGCTCACCGGCCACGAACATGTCTACCAACGGACCCATCAACTCGGCCTGACCGCGGGTTGCCCGGTACTGGTACCCGAACAGGCGCTGACGGAATGCGTGGCCGACGCCGACAACAGCCTGGTTCAAGGACACGGAACGGTCTTTGTCACAGTGGGCGTGGGCGGCGTGGGGCATCACGACGTCCAGGCGGACGATCCCGACGCTGGCCTGTTTGCCGTCTGGTCAGGAAACAACCACGACCGCGCCTTCGGAACCCTGGACGTGACGTTGACGGGGTCCCGCCTGGACGCACGTTTTGTGCCGGCCGCCGGATTCACCTTCACCGATGCCTTCGCTATTGATCGTTAGCGGCGGCGGGTACGGCGGCTAGCGGCGGCGGGCGCGGCGGCGCTCGTTGCTGGCCAGGCTCCGCGTCAGCGGCCGCGCGAGGGTATCGCCGAGCACAATCCCCGCCGCGGTGCCCAGGACGATCGCGCCGGCGTTGAGCATGCCCCCTGTGCCCAGGAGGATGTCCGATTCCTCGATGGTCAGCACATACATCGAGCGGAAGATGGTCAGCCCGGGCAGCAGAATCAGGGCCGCCGGTACGGCCACTACCAGCTGGGGAGCGCCCATCTTCAGCGCCACCACCCTGGCCAGCAGCCCAATCACGACGGCGGCGACCGCCGGGGAGAACCGGTCACCGATGCCCAGGGTTCCGGCGCCAAGCAGCACCAGATAGCCCACCACCCCCACGCCCGCGGTGGGCAACAGCAACCGCCAGGTCGTCTGCTCCGTGACGCCGATGGCCATGACCGCGATCGCCACAAAGATCACCAGGACCCACAGGGGGTAGGCGGGCGGGAAGGTCTGGGTCACGTCGATGCTCTGCATGCCGGTCAGCGCGCCCACCACAAAGGCCACGGCAATACCTGCCACGAGCGCACCGAACGTGAGCACCGTGGACAGGAACCGGCCCGCGGCCGTGACCGGGAAGCCGTTGATGGCGTCCTGGACCGAGGAGACCAGGCGCCCGGTGGGCAGGAGCAGCAGGATGCCGCCCACCACCACGATCGCCGGTGAATTGGTCAGGTCAAAACGCCACAACAGCAGCGCGGTGAAGGTGACCGCGAAGGAACATGCCGCCGTCGTGAAGAAGTCCGGCACCCGCCACCGGCCAAGCTGGCGGGCAAGCAGGCTCACGCCGATGTTGGCCACGAAGGCAATCGCAGAGGACACCGGACCGCCCCCAAGCACGCCCACAAACACCGCCGCGAACACGCCGAAGGCCACCGTGACCATCCAGCGCGGGAACGGCTTGGAGCTGGTGATCGCTTCGTCAAGCCTGCGGATGGCTTCGTCGCGGCCCACGCCGCCGGCCACAATGTCCGTCACCAGCCGGTGTACCTTGGCCAGCCCGGCGTAGTTGTTTGTCCAGGAGCGCACCACCCGGAGCAGCGAGATGGGCGTCTGCTCCTTGGGCGCGTAGTTGATGGCCACGGACTGGTTGGTGATGTCCACCTCGATGTTCTTCAACCCGAGCGCCGCGGTGACGGCAATGATGCTCGTCTCCACTTCCAGGGCGCCGGCGCCGTACCGGAACATGGTTTCGGCCAGGTGCAGCGCGAAGTCAAGGGTTTTGCGCGCGGAGGTGTCCACGCCGCCCACCTGGATCATGGGGTTGGCGTAGGGGCTCCCGGCGAGCCTGTCCACAATGCTGAGCGGCGCCGTCGGCGGGTTCTCCCCCTGGACCAGGCGCCGCAGCATCCTCTTGGCCGCGGCATCCTGGCGGAGCTGGGAGGGCGACAGCGGCTCTGTCTTGGGCAGGCCGTCGGTGTGCGGCCTGCCCAAGGAATCTTCGGGGCGGTTCTTCACCTTGGTCCTCCTCCCTGTTCTGGCGCCTCGTGGTTGGTGTTGCGCCGGGCCGGTTGGTGTTGCGCCGGGCCGGTTGGTGTTACGCCCGGCCTTTGCGCGGCAGTTTACCCAGCAGCGTACGGGCCGCGGCGATCGCCGCGCGGCCCAGGCGGTTGGCCTGGAAGGCGACCGGCCGGACCGGCATCACGAAATCGCCCAGCAGCTGGACCACGTCCCCGCCGAAGCCCTTTTTGAATTCATAGCCACCATGGCCTTCGTCGTCCTGCCCCTGGATGCCGAACGTGCCGTAGAAGTTGTACCGCGAGTAGCCCTTTTCGAGGGCGTGCAGCATCATCCCCCAGTACAGCGAGGTGGCGCCGTTGAAGTAGATGTAGTCCTGCTTGGTGCCGCCGATGACGCACACCACTTCGTCGCCGAAGCAGACAAAGTGGATGGCAGCCACCGTGGCCACGCCGACGGAGTCCGGGAACCGTTCAATGTCCTTGAGGCTGCGCTCGTAGCTGTCCACGAGGTCCTGGACCACCTTGAGGCGGTTGGCTTTCTTTTTGCTGCCGGTCTCTTCCACCTCGCGGCGCAGTTCAGCTGCCGACGCGGATTCCGCCTCCAGCCGTTCGGTGATGGACTTCCGGTATGCGGGGATGTCGATTTTGGCCATCATGAGTTTGGTGAACTCGGCCGACGTGGTCCGCAGGAGGTGTTCGTAGTATTCGCGTTCCCGGTAGAAGAAACCTTTCTCGTCCCCGGCAGTGCTCAGCGCGCCGTAGAACTCGTCGAGGGTCTCCAGCGTGGCCTGCTCCAGGAACACACCGTTCTTCTCAGCCTTCCGGATGGCTTTGCGCGTCCGGTAGCTGGTGCCCATGATGAGCTCCTCCGGGTCCGCGATGCCCGTGAGCTTCTTGATGAACATCCAGTTCACGTTGACGAAGTTCATCTCCGAGCCCTGATGCGCAAAGCCGAGTCCGGCCAGTTCCGCCACGAGCGGCCTGTTGTCGGCGATGTCCGGGTGTTCGGCGCCGTCGGCGTCGCGGGCGATGTAGGGGAGGTTGGGCGAGATCCGCAGTTCCGCGGCCTTGCGTTCCGCGGCACGTTCCTTAAGGAGTACGACGACGTCACGCACGAGGGATGCGTCGGTATAGTCCAGGAGGGGGCCCTTGGCGCACTCGCACACTTTGTAGCCCCACCGGTTGGTGGTGTAGTTCAGTTTTCCGGCGGCGACGAGCTCGCCGTCGCGCCTGACACCGAAGAGTTCCAGCTCCTGTCCGCGGGCGCGCTGGAAGCGGGTGAAGTCAGCAGACTGGATGAAGTTGTTCTGCGGGTGGTTGAGGGCGAAGGATTCGAACTCTGCATCGCTGAGGACGCCGAACTCGAGCCCGGCGCCGGCCTTGGTTGGATTCACGGAAGTAACCTCATCTATGGCTGCGCGGCCCGTGCGGGCATGCGCTGGCCTTCGTGGTGTGGACGTGTGGGTGGCTGGTGGGCTGTCAGTAGAACTGCTGGCCGGTGCGGGCGGTTTCGAGCCGGCGGAAGATCCGTTCAGCGCCCCTGACCCACAGTGCGTGCCGGACGGGCGACAGCACGTAGTCGTAGCAGCCGACGAAATCCGTGACCGTCTTGGTGAAACTGGTCTTGAACATGCCCATGCCGTACAGGTGGTGGGTTTTGTCCTTGATGCGGCCGGACGGGGGCGTTCCGCAGAAATCGTACTCGGTGCAGCCGAGTTCCTGCATGCGGCGGATCGCCGACCACTGGACCAGGTGCGAATCGCCGTATTGCTTGCGGTTCTGGGTGGAACCGCCGTCTTTGTAGGTTGCCTTGGACCCGTAGTTGATCACAAAGGCGCCCACGCTCGGCTTGCCGTCCTCGTACACGAAGAAGAAACTGCCCTGGCCGCGGGTGCAGAACTCGTCCCAGAACCGTGAGTAATACTCGAAGCTGCGCAACGGCATGGAGCCCTTGGCGTTCACCGTGTCCGCCATCAGGCTGTACAGCGCCTGGTACGTTTCCGGGCCCGGCTCCTGCTGCACCACTTCGCAGCCTTCGCGTTCGGCCCGGCGGATCGCGTTGCGGGCGCGGGAGGAGATGGACCGGAACACCTGGTTCTCCGGCGCCGCGATATCCAGCAGCGCGGTGGAATCGTTGGACTGGATGTTCGGGGCCTTCACCAGGCCGGCCGCGGCGAGCTGCCCGCCAACCTCCGGGGAGGAAACGATGTCAGGTTCAACCTTGATGGTGAAGACGTTGAGCTTCCGGCTCCGGGCGAATGCGGCGCACGCGTCCAAAGCCGGTTTCAGGTCCTCGACGGCACCCAGGTCAGGGCCCTTGATCAGGTACCACAGGCGGCCCAGCACCGGGAATTTCTTCTCCAGTACGAGGTTGTAACTGGCTGTTCCGGCGGACTCCAGAACCAGGAAGCGGGCACTCCAGCCGTTGCCGTTCTTCACCGATGCGTAGGCCGCCGACGCCAGCATGTTGCCGCCGTTCGGGTTGGCCGTAACATGCTTGTCCCAGTTCTCAATTTCCTCGGCCGTGGCGAAGCGGGCGGTAAATTCTCGCAAGGGTGCCGTGTCCAATCTCAGGGTGTTGTCCAGCCACCAGTCTAAAGCCTCCCGTTAGGGCGGCCGGTCCCCGCCATCCTCTGCATGCTGCTCGTTCCTCGCTTTGACGCATGCTGCCGGATAGCGCGGACCCACCGTGAGCCAACGGTCCAGTCCCGGTGGTCGGGCTTGTCAGGATTGGGACGGACCTAGTCTTCGAACTCCGACAGCGGCGGGCAGGAGCAGATCAGGTTGCGGTCTCCGGCTGCGCCGTCGATGCGGCCTACCGGCGGGAAGTACTTGTCCTGCTTGAGGTGGTGGACCGGGAACGCGGCCTGCTCACGAGGGTACTCCCGTGCCCAGTCGGAGGAAACGACGGCGGCCGCGGTGTGGGGTGCGTGGCGCAGCGGGCTGTTCTCCACGGTGAAGTCACCGGCAGCGACCTGGTCGATTTCCTTGCGGATGGTGATCATCGCGTCGATGAAACGGTCGATCTCCACCAGGTCCTCGGACTCCGTCGGTTC
>DASSIA010000033.1:0-2997 GCA_035692345.1 Arthrobacter sp.
CCTGGCGTGGCGAATGGGAAGGAAAGCCCTACGAGGACAAAGGGGAAATCCTCGAGGTGTCTCCCGGCCGCAAACTGGTCCATACGCACTTCAGTCCACTGGGCGGCGAAGAGGACAAGCCGGAAAACTACCACACGCTCACCTGGACCCTCGAGGACCAGGCTGGCGGAACACGGCTCACGCTCGCGCAGGACAACAACGCCAGCGAAGACGCGGCGGAGCACTCCCAGGGCATGTGGGACATGCTCGTGGCGGACGTCAAGCAGATCGCCGAACGCCCCAACCAAGGAGCGCCGGACGCTTAAAGCCAGCGGCCGCCGTCGTACCTACCCCAAACAGGGGGACAGGCGCGACGGCGGCCGCTGGCTTGGGAGCCGCTACTCGGCGTCGTGATCCGTTTCCAGGATCTTCACCAGGTTCTCCAGGGCGTCGTCCGCGCCGGTGCCTTCGGCGCGGAGCACTACAACATCGCCGTGCGAGGCGCCCAGGCTCATCAGGGACAGGATGCTGGCGGCGTCCATTGCTTCGTCAACGGGCTCGCCTTCACGGGCGATGGTGATGTCGAGGTCGTACTCGCCGGCGGCTTCCGCGAAGATGGCGGCGGGGCGGGCGTGCAGGCCCACGCGGCTGGCGACGGTTGCGGTGCGTTCTGGCATTTTTGCTCCTTGTGTCTTTCGGCACCTGTTGGTTCAGCGCCGTGGATCTGTAGTGGGTAAGGCAGGGTCAGACGGTTGCGGGAACGGACTCCACGCTAGCAGCGGTCTCTGGCTGGCGGACGGCCCAGCGCTTGAGGGCGATGACCGCCAGGGCGCTGACCACGGTTCCGGCCAGGATGGCGACGACGAACATCGCCAGGTTGCCGATGGCGAAGAACACGAAGATGCCGCCGTGGGGTGCCTGTGAGGTGACGCCGGTTGCCATGCACAGGGCTCCGGTGAGGGCGCCGCCCACCATGCTGGCGGGAATAACGCGCAGCGGGTCGGCAGCGGCGAACGGGATGGCGCCTTCGGAGATGAAGGATGCACCCAGCAGCCAGGCTGCCTTGCCGTTTTCACGCTCGGCGAGGCTGAAGAGTTTCTTGTCCAGGACGGTGGCCAAGGCCATCGCCAGCGGCGGGACCATGCCGGCCGCCATGACGGTTGCCATGATCTGCCACGGTGCCTGGTTGGTGGCGCTGCCGGCGCTGAGTCCGGCAACAGCGAACGCGTAGGCAACCTTGTTGACGGGGCCGCCCAGGTCGAAGCACATCATGAGGCCAAGGATGATTCCGAGGACGACGGCGGAGGCGCCGGTCATGCCCGACAGCCAGGAGTTCAGCGCGGTGGTGAGTCCGGCGATCGGACCGCCGAGGACCAGGAACATCAGGCCGGAGGCAACGATCGAGGCGAGCAGCGGGATGATGACCACAGGCATGAGGCCACGGAGCCAGCGCGGTACCTGCCAGGTCCCGATCAGGTGCGCGATGTAGCCAGCCAGCAGGCCGCCGACGATGCCGCCAAGGAAGCCGGCACCCATGAAACCGGATACGGCACCGGCAACAAAACCTGGCGCAATGCCCGGCCGGTCGGCGATCGCGTAGGCGATGTAGCCGGCCAGCGCCGGGACCAGGAAGCCCATGGAGAGGGCGCCTATCTTGAACAGCACCGCGCCAAGGTAGATGGCGAGGCCGCCCTCGGGGAGGTTCCCGAAGTTGTTCGCCAGCACCACTTTGTCCGCAACGCTGGTGATGTTGTAGCCGCCCAGCAGGAAGCCCAGTGCGATCAGCAGGCCACCACCGGCCACAAACGGGATCATGTAGCTGACGCCCGTCAGCAGTGCTTTCTTCAGCTTCTGGCCGATGTGTTCGCCCTTTTCGGCGGCTTCGTTCTCGGCCTGCTCTTCGGCGCCGAAGTGCGGCACGCGGTGCGCATTCGGGTTGTCCGCCGCTGCCAGCGCTTCCTGGACCATCTTGGCGGGCTCGTCGATGCCCCGCTTGACGGGGGCATTGATGACGGGCTTGCCGGCGAAGCGCTCCTTGCCGCGGACGTCCACATCCACCGCGAAGATCACGGCCTCTGCGGCTGCGATAACGGCGGGGTCAAGCGGCTTGGCGCCGGACGAGCCCTGGGTCTCCACCTGCAGGTCCACGCCCATTTCCTGGGCGGCGGCAACGAGGGAGTCGGCGGCCATGTAGGTGTGGGCGATGCCGGTGGGGCATGCGGTCACGGCAACCAGGCGCCTTGGTCCGGCGGTGGTTGAGCCTGTTGCCGGTTCGGTGGTTGAGCCTGTCGAAGCCGGGCCTGCACCGGTGGTTGAGCCTGCCGAAACCGCGGCAGCCGCGTGGGTCCCGGGCTTGTCCGCCAGGGCGCCGTCCACCAGCTCCACGATCTCCTCGCGGGAGGACGCCGCGCGGAGGGCGGCCGTGAAGTCCTTTTTGATCAGGGACCTGGCCAGCCTGGACAGCAGCTTCAGGTGCTCCTGGTCCGCGCCGTCAGGGGCGGCGATGAAGAAGACCAGGTCCGCCGGGCCGTCCTTGGCGCCGAAATCCACCTTCGGATTGAGCCGGGCCATGGCCAGCGTGGGTTCGATGACCGCTGCTGAGCGGCAGTGCGGGATGGCAATGCCCCCGGGGATGCCGGTGGCTGTCTTCTGTTCGCGGGCGAAGGCGTCGGCGAAAAGGCCTTCAACTTCTGACGCGCGGCCGGTGGCAGCTACTTTGCTGGCCAGGTGCCTGATCACGTCCTCGGGCGTGGTGCCCAGGTTCTGGTCGAGCTCGACCAGTTCGGTGGTGATGAGCTGAGTCACTGTCAATCCTTTCGAAGGGCCGTGATGGTTACGGCGTCCGGGGTGGTTTGGTGGACTGCCGGGACGGTGGATCCCGGCAGGGAGGCGGCGGCGGCACCGTGTGCCACTGCCTGACGGAGGCAATCGGCCGGGGCGGCGCCCTGGCCGTGGGCGAGCAGATAGCCAGCCAGCGATGAATCGCCCGCGCCGACAGTACTGACCGCGGCGACCGGC
>DASSIA010000034.1:0-4469 GCA_035692345.1 Arthrobacter sp.
TTCCAGCTGGTCCAGGAGAAACTGGCCCGGATGCTGGGCAACGTCACCGCGTCCCTGTCCCTGGTGGTGCGGTTGACCGAGCAGCAGGCCAGGGGCATCTACCGCGACCAGGACTCAGCCCTCGCCAAGATGCAGACCAGCCTGCTGATGCGCGAAACCGTCGCTTTGGCCCGCGAAGTGGTGGGCGGCAACGGCATCACCCTCGAGACAGATGTGGCCCGGTTCCATGCGGACGCCGAAGCCGTCTACTCCTACGAGGGCACCCACGAGATCAACGCGCTCATCGTTGGCCGTGCCCTGACCGGCGAAAGCGCCTTCACCCGCTAAACCGTCAATACAAGCAAAACCCGGCGCACCGCCGTCGTACTTTCCCTAACTATCAATTCCTATCAGGAGGCAAAGATGCCCAACCTCGTCGTCGACTTCGACAAACTGCTCACCCTTTCCGGCACCGATCTCGGCGTCACCGAATACGTTGAGATCACGCAGGAACAGGTCAACAAATTCGCGGACGCCACCGGTGACGACCAGTGGATCCACGTCGATCCCGAGCGTGCGAAGGACGGCCCGTTCGGCGCCCCGATCGCCCACGGCTTCCTCACCCTCTCGCTCATCATCCCGTTCTGGGGAGAGCTGTTCGACGTCGACGGCGTCACCGCCAAGGTGAACTACGGCCTGGACAAGGTCCGCTTCACCTCGCCGGTGAAGGTGGGTTCCCGCATCCGGATGCAGGCCACCATCGCTGAGGTCACCGAGGTCAAGGGCGGCGCCCAGATCAAGGTCGCCGCCACCATCGAGATCGAAGGCCAGGAACGCCCCGCAGTTGTGGCCGAATTCCTCGCCCGTTTCTACAAGTAACCACCCCCTCCGCGCACTAACTCCCTGTTCAAAGGAACAATCATGTCCGGACTCAACCAGCTTCAAGCCATGGGTACCGCCGAGCGTCGCAAGGAAGCACGCACCGTCATCGCCTCCAGCTACCTGGGCAGCACCATCGAGTACTACGACTTCCTTCTCTATGCCACCGCCGCAGCCGTGGTCTTCCCCAAGGTCTTTTTCAGTGGAATGGACGACTGGGTGGGCGTAGTTGCCGCCTATGGCACGTTCGCCGCCGGCTATGTTGCCAGGCCGCTCGGGGGCATCATCTTCGGCCACTTCGGGGACAAGGTGGGCCGCAAGAGCATGCTGATCATCTCCATGATGGTGATGGGGATCGCCTCCACCCTGATCGGAGTGGTCCCGGATGCATCGGTCGCCGGGCCGTGGGGCGCGGTGCTGCTGGTGCTCCTCCGCGTCCTCCAGGGCATTGCCGTAGGCGGCGAATGGGGTGGCGCCGCCCTGATGGCGCTGGAGCATTCCGAATCCGGCAAGCGCGGATTCGCTGCATCCTTCGTAAACGCCGGCGCTCCCACCGGCGCCGTCCTGGGCACCCTCGCCATGGGCGCCTTCTCGGCCCTGCCGAATGACCAGTTCCTCAGCTGGGGCTGGCGCGTGCCGTTCCTGCTGTCCTTCGTCCTGCTGGGCGTGGGTATGTTCGTCCGCCTGAAGGTCTCAGAGAGCCCCATCTTCAAAGCTGCCCTGGAACAGGAAAAGGCCGAGAAGGCCCAGGCCGAACAGGAGGCCTTGCGGGCCGGCATCACATCCAAGCGCGATATCCCGCTGCTGCTGGTACTGCGCCGTCCCAAGACTCTGATCTTCACCATGCTGGCAGGGGCAGCCGGCTTCGCCCTGCAGGTGGTCCTGGCGACATTCTCCGTCACCTATGCGGTCTCCAAGGGCGCGGACCGGCAAGGCGTGCTGTACGCCTTTGCCGCAGCCTCAGCCCTGTCCATCGTGTTTGTCATCATGGGCGGAAAGCTCTCCGACAAACTGGGCCGGCGCCCCGTGATGATCGGCGGCCTGGTGGTGTTCATCGTCTACCTGATCCCCATGTTCTCGCTGCTGTCCTCGAACAACATCGTGCTGATCTTCGTGGCGTTCGCCATCGGCCTGATGATCCACTCCACCCTGTTCGGGCCCTTGGCGGCCTTCGTCTCGGAGCAGTTCGGCACCACGTCCCGCTACACCGGGGCCTCGCTGGGCTACCAGTTGGCCACGCTCCTCGGGGCCGGCTTCACACCCGGCATCGTGGCCCAGATCTTCAAGGATTCCGGGCAGAACACATCCTCTGTAGTCACCTACCTGGCCATCATGTCGGTGGTGTCCATCGTGTTCATCCTGCTCACCCGGGAGCCCAAGAACAACGACCTTCAGACCGTCCGGGCCTGACCCTTCATCGGGTCCCGTCCGGCGGGCTAACCTCACAGTAGAAAGGATTCGCCGTGGAAAATTTTGGCATCGGCTCGTGGCTGCAACGTCGCCGCCCGAAGTCTGGCAGCAAGACCGCCCTGATTAGCGGAGGCCGGGAACTCAGCTACGCACAGTTCGCGGACCGGAGCCTCCGGCTGGCCAACGCCCTGCGGGACCGCGGCGTCGCCAAGGGGGACAGGGTGGCCTACCTGGGCGAGAACCACCCCTCCTTCCTGGAAACCCTCTTTGCCTGCGGCACCCTGGGCGCCGTCTTCGTCCCGCTCAACACCCGGCTGGCGCCGCCCGAGATCCAGTTCCAGCTGCAGGACAGCGGGGCCGTGGCCCTGATCCACGCGCACACCCTGGGCGACCTCGCCGCCCGCGGCGCGGCTGGCACCGCCGTGGCGAGGCTCGTCGTTGTCGACGAGGCCGGCGCGGGAACCCCAATGCCGGCAGACAGCCCCGCGCCGTCAGGCAGCGGCCAGCTGTCAGGCAGAGACCAGGGGCCGATGGCGGTCGAGGGCTTCGACTATGTGGTGGCCTCCGGCACGGACCAGCAGATCGATGAACCGGTGGGCCTGGACGACGGAGCCATGATCCTCTACACCTCGGGCACCACGGGCCGTCCGAAGGGCGCCCTGCTGACCCACGGCAACGTCACCTGGAACTGCATCAATGTGATCGTGGACTTCGATTTTTCCTCGCAGGACGTGGCGCTGATGATTTCACCGATGTTCCACGTGGCGTCCCTGGACATGGGCGTCCTGCCGACGCTCCTCAAGGGTGGAACGGTCATCCTCGAATCCAGGTTTGACCCGGGCCGGATCCTGGGCCTGATCGAGCAGTACAGCGTCACGACGATGAGCGGGGTCCCGACCACCTATCAGCTCATCTGCGAACACCCCGCGTGGGCAACCACGGATCTCAGCTCGCTGAACAAGCTCACCTGCGGCGGATCCGCCATCCCCATGCGAGTGCTCGACGCGTACGAGTCCCGGGGCCTCCAGATCGGCAACGGCTACGGCATGACCGAGACGGCGCCGGCGGCAACGGTCCTTCCCGCGTCGCGGTCCCGCGACAAGGCCGGTTCCGCCGGGCTTCCGCACTTCTTCACCGACGTGCGGATCGCCGACCCGATGGCCGGGATCGCGGCGCCCGGAACCGTGGGGGAGATCCAGATCAAGGGCCCCAACGTAATCCGCGAGTACTGGGACCGGCCCGACGCCACCGCCGAATCCTATGCCGACGGCGGCTGGTTCAGATCCGGTGACCTGGCCTATATGGACGAGGAAGGCTTCGTGTTCATCGCCGACCGGCTCAAGGACATGATCATCTCCGGCGGCGAAAACATCTATCCGGCCGAAGTGGAACAGGCCATCACGGAACTCGACGCCGTGGGAAGCGTGGCCGTGATCGGCGTGCCGGACGAGAAGTGGGGCGAGGTCCCGCGGGCCGTTGTGCTCCTGCGCGAGGGCGCCCGGCTCACGGAGGCCGAGCTGCGCACCCACCTGGAAGGCCGGTTGGCCCGCTACAAGATCCCCAAGTCGGTGGTCTTCGTGGACGAAATGCCGCGCACCGCGAGCGGGAAAATCCGGAAGAACGATCTGCGGAAACTCTCCGCCGGCCAAAGCTAACCCCCCGGGGACAGCGCGCCAACCTCCGCCGGACCCCGCCACACCCACGGCTCGCGGGGAAGATCGGCCGGCCGGAACGCGGAGAGCACAGCCTCCAGCGTCCCGGCCGGCAGGCCAAGGGAATGCAGAATGAGGTCGCGGACGTCTGCGGCAGTCACGCCTTCGCGGGAAAGGTCGGCCAGCGTAACCGCACCGTCCCGCTTGGCCAAACGGGCGCCGTCTGTATTTACCACCAGCGGCACATGCGCATATTCCGGAATGGGAATATTCAACAGCGAAGCAAGATATGCCTGCCGGGGTGTGGACGCGAGCAGGTCATCGCCCCGCACCACCTGATCGATTCCCTGTGCGGCATCATCCACCACCACCGCGAGGTTATAGGCGGTCACGCCGTCGTTGCGGCGCAGGACAAAGTCATCCACCACTCCGGTGAACTCACCGTGCAGCACATCCTGCACGGTGTACTCCGTTACCTCCGCGCGCAGCCTGATGGCCGCGGGGCGAGTGGTGCGCTTGTATTCCAGCCCGGCCGGGTCAAGGTTGCGG
>DASSIA010000035.1:0-11718 GCA_035692345.1 Arthrobacter sp.
GCTTCTGGTGGACCGCACCGAGGGCTTCTCCCCCGCGGACATTGAGTACGCGGCCCGCAGCGCCTCCCAGCGAGCGCTGGAAAAAGCAGTGTACGACGACGGCGGCGCAGCTTCCCGAGGCTCTGTTTCCGTTCGCGAGGCGGTCCGGAAGGGGCCGTCCACGCAGGACTACCTGGACGCCATCGGTGAAACCCGGACCACCGTCAGCGCGGAGGTCCACCAACAGTTCCTCGAGGACATCGACGACCTGGGCCGGGTCTAGCCACCCGGACCACCGCCTCGGAACAGCAACGCGGGGTCACTTACGGCCAATGGCGGGCCCCGGGATGGGCCGTAAGTGACCCCGCGTTCAGCTGATCACCCGGCTAACTGACCGACCCCAGTTGCCCAGGGCGCCCGAACGCCCGGGGCATGGCGGCTGCCGCGGCACGCAGAGTCCGCTGGAAGCCGAGCACGGCCGGCGTCGGCTTTCGGCCTTTGAGCTGTCCCAGCAGAATCCGGCGGACGGGCACAGGGACCCGGGGATCAAGCGGTACCAGCCGGACGTCGTCCCGCAGATTGGTCAGGGAAAGTCTGGGCGCCAGCGCAACACCCAGCCCGGCGGCCACCATGGCCTGCGCTTCCTGATAGTCATGGGCGTCATACGCGATGTCCGGGGCGAATCCGGCCGCGTGGCAGCTCCTTGTCAGTACGTCGGCTACCGGGTGCCCGTCGGCGCGGATGATCCAGCGCGCTGCGGCCAGGGAACTGAGATCCACCTGGCCGCCGCGTCCCACGTCGCTGCCCGCTGCCACCACCAGGACCGTCGGGTCGTCTACGAGCTTTTCAGTCTCGATCTCGTCATCGGAGAATAGGCTCCAGTCGTACTCCCACAGGAGCGCAAGCTCAACCTCGCGCATCAGCAGCAGCTCCCGGAGCGGGTCCCGCAACGCACTCTTAACCGACACCGCCACCGCCGGATGCTCGCGCGCGAACTGGGTCAGCACCAGCGGCAGGATCGACGCGGACGCCGTGGGAAATGATCCGATGCGCAGACTCCCGGCACGCAGCCCGCTCAGAGCCTCCAGATCCGATTGCGCGCCGGCCAGCTCCCGGCGGATGGCCCGGGCCCGCGCGGCCAGCGCCCTGCCGGCATCCGTCAAGACCACGCCCCGTGCATGCCGCTCGAAAAGGGTCTGTCCCGCTTCGGCCTCCAATCGGCGCATCTGCTGGGACACCGCCGAGGTGGTGTAGAGCATCGCTTCCGCGGCGCCGGTCAGGGAACCGTGTTCGGCAATTTCGGCGAGCAGGAAGAGGCGGCGGACATCAAGCTCCATCCCAAGAGTGTAGTTGAAGTTAAGCCAAGCTAAGAAAACGAACATTGTGCTCAACTCTTGGACCGACGAAGGTAGACATGACCGAGGCCACACAGGCGCCGTGGCGGACCCCGGAATACTACTACCTTGAAGCGAGAATCCATTGAGAATCCCAGCAACCCTGGTCAGGGGCGGAACAAGCAAATGCTGGCTGTTCAACGGCCAGGATGTCCCGGCGTCGAGGGACGAAATCGAAGCCATCCTGATCGACACCTTTAATGCAGCGGACCCACGGCAGATCGACGGCGTCGGCGGCGCCACGTCCACCACGTCCAAGGCTGCGGTGGTCTCTGCTGCCACCGACACCGACGTGGACGTGGACTATCTCTTCGCGCAAGTGGGCATCGGCGATAGCCGCGTCGAGTGGAGCAGCAACTGCGGCAACTGCGCAACGGCCATCGCCCTCTACGCCGTCAGCCACGGTTTTGTGCCGGTCACCGCCGGAACCACCACCGTGCGGATGCGGAACCTGAACACGGGCACACGGCTGGAGGCCGACGTCGACACCCCCGACGGCAAGCTGCACTCGTTCGGTGACGCCCAGGTACCGGGCACCCTGGCCACCGGAATTCCGGTCACCTTGGCGTTCCTCGACGCCGCCGGCGGCAGCACCGGTGCGGCTTTGCCCACCGGGCACGCCCGGGAGGAACTGACCGTCGCCGGCCGGCATTACCTGGTGTCCATGGTGGACGCCGGAGCGCCCATGGTCCTGGTGGATGCCGGTAGCCTCGGCCTGACCGGGACGGAGAGCCTGGCGGAACTGTCAGGGCAGGTTCCGTTGCTGACCGAAATCCGCAGCGCCGCCGCCGTCCGGATGGGCCTACGGGCGCAGGACGCTCCCGTTGACCACGCCGTTCCGAAGGTAGGAATCGTCGGACCAGCTAAGGACTTCGTGACCACCGGAGGCCGCCACGTCAGCGGGGACAGTTACGACGTCTCCATCCGGACCCTCTCCATGCACGCACCGCACCCGGCCATCGGGCTGACGTCCGCAGTGGGCGTGACCACTGCCGCAATCACACCGGGGACCGTGGTGAACGCCGCCATCGCCGGCACCTCAAGTGCGGCGGCCGACGGCGTGAGCCTCCTTCGCATCGGCACCGCCGCTGGTGTCATCAACACCGTCGCCACCGTGGATGCGCTCGGACAACCCCACCGGATCGGCCTCGAGCGGGCCGCCCGGATCATCAGTGAATCCATCATCTTCACCCGCGGCACCGCCCGTGTGCGGGCCAGCGCCTGACCGCGCAAAATAGATCTCAGACAAAGGAGTCCGAAATGAAAGTCACTTTGGAGAACATCGACCTGAAATATGGCGATACATACGCCGTCAAAGGCGTCAATGCCGAAATCGAAGACGGACAGTCCCTGGTACTGCTGGGCAAGTCCGGCTGCGGCAAGACCAGCACCATGCGTTGCATCGCAGGCCTGGAAACGCCGGTCCGCGGCCGAATCACCATCGGGGACCAAGTGGTCTTCGACAGCGAAAAGAACATCAACGTGCCCTCCCACAAACGCAATGTGGGTATGGTCTTCCAGTCCTACGCCGTATGGCCGCACCGTACCATCTTCGAAAATGTCGCCTTTCCCTTGCAGATGAAGAAGCTGGGTAAGAAGGAAATTACCGAACGCGTGGACGAAGCGCTCAACCTTGTGGGCCTGGACGGTTTCCAGAGCCGCGGAGCGAGCCTGCTGTCCGGAGGCCAAATGCAGCGCGTTGCCCTGGCCCGCAGCCTCGTGATGCGCCCCAGTGTCCTGCTGCTGGACGAACCCCTCTCCAACCTGGACGCCCGGCTCCGGGACCGCCTACGCATCGAACTGCGCGCCCTGCAGCAGAAGCTGAACCTCACCTGCGTTTACGTCACCCACGATCAAGGCGAAGCTTTGGCGTTGGCCGACAGGATCGCGCTGATGCAGAACGGCAAACTGGCCCAGGTCGGCAGCCCTGGCGAGATCTACGAGAACCCCGCGAGCGCCTCGATCGCCGACTTCCTGGGCGTCACCAATATCTTCGCCGTGCACAAGAACGGCCATCCCGGCACGTACAAAATGGCTGATCACCGGCTTGAGCTGGCCACAGCCGACTACTCTGCCGGGGGGGACGCCATCAAAGCCTGCATCCGCCCCGAGGATGTCATCGTCTCCACTGAGCGCCCCACGGAGGAACAAAACAACTGGTCCGGCGAGGTCAAGGTGGCCAGCTACCAGGGTTCGAACGTGCGCTACCTGATCGAGCTCGACGGCGGCCCGTCCATCGAGGCGCTGGTGGCCCGTCGCGATTGCCCCCCAGCTGGAACCGGCAACCAGGTCTGGGTCACAGCCAGCCCGTCCGACATCCAGATCCTGCCGGCGGAGGTGGCCTGATGTCCACAGCAACCACCGAAGTCAGCAGGCAAGCCAGCCCGCAGAATGATCCCCCTCCCGGCATCAAGCCCGGCGGCACGGCCACCCGACGGCAGGGCAAGGAGTTCATCCGGCAGCTCAGGAAGTCCATGCCCACGTGGACCATGCTCGCCCTTCTGGCCGTGCTGATCCTGATGCCCATGACCCTGATCCTGTTCTCGGCGTTCAGCAGTTCCACGCCCCGTCCCGGGTCGATCGGAATCAGCGGCCTGACGCTGGAGAACTTCAGGGTCCTCACCTCGCACCAATCAGTGTCAGCACTGACGAACTCCCTGGTCGTGGCGACCTCGTCCTCGATCCTGGCTATGTTCATCGGCGGCACCTTGGCGTTCCTCGCGGCCAGAACAAACATCTGGGGCAAGGCGGTCATCTATTTCATTGGCATCGCCCCGATGTTCCTGCCGTCACTGGTGGGCGCGTTGGCGTGGTCGCTGCTGGCAGGCCCCGCTACCGGCTACTTGAACCTGCTGACGCGGGGGATAGGCCTCGGGAACGTCTTCAATGTCTACACGATGCCCGGACTGGTCCTGGTGCTGGCGCTCTACTACGCGCCATACGCGTTCCTGCTGATCCACGGCGCCATGACCCTGATGAACCCTGACCTGGAAGAGGCAGCCAGTGTCCACGGCGGCTCGCTGGGCAAGGTCTTGAGCACCGTTACATTTCCGCTCGTCACCCCGGCCATCCTCGGTTCCGGTGTATTGATCTTCGCCCTGACCATGGAAAACTTCCCCGTTGCCCAGATGATCGGCACCCCCGGGCAGATCGAGACCTTACCTACCTTCATCTACCGTCTGATGAACGCCGCCCCCGCCAGGGGCAACGAAGCTGCCGCCGTCGCCGTCGTATTGACCGTAGCGCTTATCGCCGTGACCGCAATCCAGCAGCGGGTCGTGATGAAACGCAACTTCACCACGGTGTCGGGCAAAGGCATGAAGCCTCGGATGATGGATATCGGTAAGCTGCGCGCCGCGGGGCTCGCATTCGCTCTGGTGTACTTCGCCTTGGCCATCGTGATGCCGGTGATCGCCCTGCTGCTGGCGTCACTGCAGTCGTCTCCCTACGTTTCCAACCTCGGCCAGTTGTTCCAGGAGGACGCGCTCTCCTTCTGGTCGTTGTTCCAGACCCTTCAGTCCTCGACTTTCCTGGACGCCGCCCGGAACAGCGTCGTGGTGGCAGTCTGCGTCGCCATCCTGGGAGCAGCCCTGGCTTTCTACCTCAGCTACCTTGTCTACCGGACCAAGACCCCCGGCCGGAAGAGCCTCGAATTCGTGGCCATGCTCCCACTCGCTATCCCCGCGATCGTGATGGGTCTCGGGCTGTTGTGGACGTGGCTCGTGCTGCCCCTCCCCGTCTACGGAACCATCGTGGTACTGATCATCGCCTTCATCGCCATCTACCTCCCGCAGGGCTACCGTGGCATTGCCGCCAGCATTATGCAGGTGGACAAGGACCTTGAGGACAGCGCCGTGCTCCTCGGCTCCACGCGGGCACGCGCCGTGGCCTACGTGACCCTGCCGCTGATGAAGACCGGTGTCATGTCCACCATCCTGCTCCTGCTGATGCTGGCCATGCGCGAACTGTCCGCCGCGCTGTTCCTATTTACGTCAAACACCCGGCTGCTGGCGATTGTCGTTTTCGACAACTACGACAACGGCGCCCTCCGCTCCGCAGCCTCGACCAGCCTGCTGTACATCCTGGTCATCCTTGCCATTGTCGTGACCGCGAAGGCCCTCGGCGCCCGCGCAACCAACGGAGAAGCACGATGAAAAACATTCTCAAGACAACGACGTCGGTCCTCGCCGCTGCAGCCTTGACCCTCACCGCCGGCGCCTGCAGCGCCCCCAAAACGGTGTCCCTGGTCAGCAATGCCGATTCCCTCTCCACCGCCTCTGAGCTGGTGATTGACGGCCAGCGCGTCGCGGACAGCGACCTGTACGCGAAGGCCAAAGCCGAGGGCTCCATCACCCTCTACAGCGGCTACGTGGAAAACAGCGAGAAGGAAGTCATCAAGGCCTTCACCAAGGACACCGGGATCAAGGTGAACCTCGTGCGGCTGGTGCCCAACCGGCTGCTCGAACGGGTGCTCAGCGAACAGGGCGCCGGAAAGCTGGGGGCTGACGTCATCCGCACCTCGGAGTTCTCCTCCGTGTCCGCCATGAACAAGGCGGGCGCGTTCACACCTCACAAGGTGCCCAACTTCGACAAGTTGGACGACACCGTGAAGTACGACGGCGGAAAGTTCTACCGCATTTTCGACCCCGCTTTCACCTTCGCCTACAACACCGCCCTGGTCAGCGAAGCGGACGCCCCCAAGTCGTGGCAGGATCTGCTGGATCCTAAGTGGAAAGGCAAAATCGGCACCACCCAGGTGGGTGCCGGCGGCAGTTCCGCATCCTTGGTCCGTTTCCAGCTCGATGCCCTGGGCGAGGACTACCTCAAGGGCTACGCCGCCCAGGAACCACGGATCTTCGATTCCTCCGGCGCCCAGCAGGAAAGCCTTTCCCGAGGGGAGATCCAGGTGGCCACGGCCGTGGTCAGCAGCGTGAACATCGCGGCAAACAACAACGCCCCGGTGAAGTTCGTTGTCCCTAAGGAAGGATTCGCGCTTTACGACTACTTCCTTGGCCAGACTCCCAGTGCGAAGCACCCGGCCGCCGCACAGGTGTTTATGAATTGGAACCTCAGCAAGCGTGGTGCCAGCGTGTTCGCGCAGATCGGCGAATACCCCGCGGATGCTACCGCGCCGGCGCCCAACGTCATGGGTATCCAAATGCCAGCCACCAGCACGGGCCTGCCGCACCGCGGCCTCCCGGAGGAGATGGCCAAGCATGGCAAGGACGACCAGGCCATCTGGAACCGGATCTTCGGTTACGTCGGCTAGGTCAGCAGACTGCAGCGGGGCGGCCAGGCGGTCACCCGGACCGCCGACTCATCGCAACGACGGCCGCCCCGCTGTTATTTATCGCCTGGGCCGGGCCTGGAACAGCAACGCGGGGTCACTTGCGGCCAATGGCGGGGCCCGCAATGGGCCGTAAGTGACCCCGCGTTGCTGGATTAGAGGGTGACGACGATCTTGCCTTTAGCGCGGCCGGCCTCCAGCACCGCGAAGGCGTCCCCTATCCGGTCAAACGGGAAGGTGCTGTCCACGACCGGCCTAAGCTTCCCCTCATCCACCAGGCGGGCAAGGTAACGGAGATCGTCACCGCTGGGGTGCATAAAGAGGTACCGGTAGCTGACCCCCAACCGCCGGGCCCGGCGTCGCAGGCTCCAGCTGATCACCCGGAAAAGCGGGGCCAGAAGGGGCCGGTTGAGGTCTTTCCTGGCCGTCACAGGTTCCGGAACGCCGGCAATCGAAACGACCTTCCCGCCCGGCTTGAGGATACGGAAGATCCCTTCGAGAGCCGCCCCGCCAACGAGGTCCAATCCGGCATCAAAACCGTGGAGTACTTCGGCGAAATCCTGCTTCGTGTAGTCGATCACGTGATCGGCTCCCAGGCCGCGCACCAGGGCATCGCCACGAGAAGAAGCCGTTGTGGTCACGTCCGCGCCGAGGTGTTTGGCGAGCTGGATGGCCAATGTGCCCACACCGCCGGCCCCGCCGGAGATGAAGAGCCGGGTGCCGTGGCCTACGCTGAGCTCGTCGCGGAGAGCCTGCAGGGCCGTCAGCCCGGCGAGCGGAAGGCCGGCCGCTTCGACAAACCCCAATGACGCCGGCATTAGTGCCACCAACTCCTGCTCCACGCAGACGAACTCGGCAAACGCGCCAAGCGTGGCCTTGTCCACGCGGGCGTACACACGATCACCAACGGCGAATCCGCTGACTCCGGGGCCGACAGCATCCACCGTTCCCGCCAACTCACATCCGGCCACCACGGGCAGCCGGAGCCGGCTGATGACGCGCAGGCCTCCCTGGCGGATCTTATAGTCCACCGGATTCAGCCCCACGGCCACTACTTTGATCCGAACTTCGCCGGGTTCCGGCTGCGGCTCGGGCACATCACGGATCTCCATGGCTTCCGGGCCGCCGTAGCGGGTCAGGACATAGGCCCGCACGTCAGTCCCTGTGCAGCTGCGGCCCGGATGCGGAATCCGCGGCGTCGCCGTAGGAGAGGTTCTCGTAGTCGGTGTCGTCTTCCTCGTCCAGCCTGTCTTCCAGTTCCTGGAGCAGCCACGGGTTCACGCGGGCCAGGATCTTCCGCACTTCCTCAACGTCGACGGCGGCGTACAGCACCGGCCGGGCATCGCGGTATTTGGTGACAGGCGGTTTGTCCGGCCACTTCGCGGCCAGGGCCCTGACCCGCTCGGGCAGGGAATTGTGGGCATTGTCGGCGATCTTCACGAGCGCTGCGTCGTGGTCCCCGGCGATGAAATGGATGCCGGCCTGGTAGTCATCGGGATTGTCGTGAAGCCGGTTGGTGACCCGCTCGATGATGTCCACGGCGCGCTCGGAAACGCCCATATCCAGCAGCGCCTGGCGCGTGATGGGAGTGTCCTCAGCAATGTCATGGAGGTAGCCGGCAATCCGGATGTCG
Organism: Arthrobacter sp.; assembly: GCA_035692345.1. Taxonomy (GTDB): domain Bacteria; phylum Actinomycetota; class Actinomycetes; order Actinomycetales; family Micrococcaceae; genus Arthrobacter. Next base: position 8,294 of record DASSIA010000035.1, read on the forward strand.
TCGTCGAAATCTGCCAGGGCATCACCCACGGCAATCACATGCTCACGGTAGGGCCGCTTGAGCTTGTCCTTCTGGCGGTTGTGAGCCACCTCGGCCAGGACTTTCGCGGTCTCAACAGTGAATCCCGGGTGCGGGAGGTTTGCTTCAATGAATTCGGGTTCCGACATGGCATTAGCCTACGCGGCGCCGCCCCACAGCGCCTTGCGCAGCAACGCCTTCATGGTAGCCACTTCGTCTGCCGAGAGCCGCTCAAGGGCTTCGGCTTCCGCACTGTTGGCCGCCTCCCGCGCCTGGTCGAAGAGTTCCGCCCCGGCCGCCGTAGCCGTCACGGTCTTGGCCCGGCGGTCCTGTTTGCCTGGGGCCCTGACAACAAGTCCGCGCTTTTCCAGCTGATCAATCAATGCCACGATCTGGCTGGGGTCCAGGCTCAGGAAATCTGCCAGCTCGCGCTGGGTGGGCTCCAGGCCGCTATTGGCGAGGATCAGCACCGAGTACGAGCGCTCCTTGAGGTCGAACTCCGCCAAGGCCCGGTTGTTCAGGAGCGACCCGGCGGCGTGAAGTTTGGCCAGCAGGAATCCCACGTCGTTGGTGATCGAAGCGGCCACCAACTTCTCCGCGGCACCGCCCCCCTGCACATCGATCGTCATCGCCCGCTCCAGATCGTTTTCAAAAAATATCATTGACATTTACAACAATACATATTCTCATAGATACAGCACAGCATCCCATGCCGGACGGCAGGATGCACGGATCGGCTAGCAAGGGAGCAGCAATGAGCCTGTCAGGCAAAGTAGCAATCGTCACCGGAAGTGGGCGGGGCCTTGGCCTGTCCTACGCCCGGGAACTCGCCCGCCAGGGTGCCGCCGTCGTCATTAACGACGTGGACGCCGCGGTGGCCACCGAGGCAGTGGCCCTCATTGAGGCCGACGGCGGCCGCGCAGTTGCCGTCGTCGCTCCGGTAGGCAGCACCGAGGTAGCCAAGCAGCTCGTGCAGGCAGCGGTCTCGGAATTCGGCCGCCTCGACATCCTGGTCACCAACGCCGGCATCCTGCGGGACAAGAGCCTGCTCAAGATGACCGACGAGGACTTCGACCTGGTCATCAACGTCCACCTGAAGGGCACGTTCACCTGCGTCCGTGAAGCGTTCGCCTACTTCAAGGAGAACAACATCCAGGGCCGGATCATCACCATCGGCTCCCCCACCGGCCAGCGGGGCAACTTCGGCCAGACCAACTACGCCGCCGCCAAAGCCGGCATCGTGGGCATGGTCCGCACCTGGGCCCTGGAGATGAAGAAGGCAGGCGTCACCGTCAACGCCGTCATCCCGGTCGCCGCGACGGCCATGACCAAGACTGTTCCGTATTTCCAGAAAGCAGTGGAAGCGGACGAGCGCGGGGAAGCAATGCCGGCCTTCTTCCGTCATGACCTCGGCTTTGGAACGGCCGACGACGTCGCAGGACTCGTTGCCTTCCTCGCCTCCGACGCTGCGGCCGGCGTCACCGGCCAGGCCATCGGCGCCGGCGGAGACCGCCTTCAGGTGTGGACACACCCGGAAGCAGCAGCGACCGAATACCGCGAAGGCGGCTGGCGCTACGCCGACCTGACGGAAAACTTCGATTCGCTCTTCGGCGACAAGCTGCAGGGTTACGGCGAGGAATTCCTGCCGCTGCCGGAAGAGCTCAAGCCTGAAGCCGCGCAGCCGGCTGCAGCAGCAACGTCGGGGCGCTGAGATGGCACGTTACGAACTGGGCATCGATGCCACAAAGCTCGATGCGATCGACATGCACGTCCACCTCGAAGTGGACGGTCATGGCCACGAGTCACTGCCGCCAACCCTCACCGAAGCCTCCGCCAAGTACTTCAAGGCCGAGGACCGCACGCCGTCGCTGGACCGGATCGCAGAAATATACCGCGAACTGAATATGGCTGCCGTGGTGTTCACCGTGGACGCCCGTACGCAGCTCAAGCATGAACCCAACAGCATAGAAGATCTGATCGCCGGTGCTGCAAGGAACAACGACGTGCTGATTCCCTTCGGGAGCGTCGATCCCCGCACAGGCCCTGAAGCGATCCGGGGCGCCACCCACCAAGCCGAGGAACTCGGTGCCCGCGGCTTCAAGTTCCACCCGTCCCTGCAGGGCTTCGACCCATCCAACGAGCAGTTCTACCCGCTCTGGGAAACCCTCCAGGAAATCGGCCTGCCGGCGATCTTCCATACCGGCCAGAACGGCATGGGCGCCGGCCTTCCCGGCGGCTACGGCATCAAGCTGGCGTACTCCAACCCGCTCCTGCTGGACGCCGTGGCAGCGGACTTCCCCGAACTGCAGATCATCATGGCCCACCCCTCCGTGCCATGGCAGGACGAGGCCAACTCCATCGCCACCCACAAGTCCAACGTCTTCATTGACCTCTCCGGCTGGTCCCCCAAGTACTTCCCGGAGTCCCTGGTACGTACGGCCAACTCGGTGCTGCAGGACAAAGTGCTCTTTGGCACCGACTTCCCGCTGATCACCCCGCAGAAGTGGCTCGGGGCGTTTGCGGACCTGCCGCTCAAGGACGAAGTCCGTCCCAAGATCCTCAAGGGCAACGCCGTCCGACTGCTCGGACTCGGAGCCTGACATGAGCGCCGGCACAGCGGAGCAGACCAGGCTCTACAACGTCTGCGACTATTACGACGCCGAATCCCTCCTCACCGGCGATGAGCGCCGGGTTCTGGGCCGGCTGCGCAGTTTCCTGGATGAGAAGGCCCGCCCACTGCTGGCCGATCATTGGGAGCGGGGCGAATTCCCTACCGGACTCGCCCAGCCGCTGATCGATCTGGACCTGATGGAGCCTGCCGAGCTCACGGGTGCAAAGGGTGCGGGCCGGGTTCCGGCCCGGGGCATTTACCAGGGCTTCCGGATCTTCGAACTTGCCCGGACGGACGCTTCGCTGGCCACCTGGTACACCTCGCAGGCCGGACTGTTCCGCACGGCCATCCGGGTGGGCGCCTCGGCAGAACAGCAGCAGGAGTGGATGCCGAAGGTCATCGACTTCTCGCTCAAGGGCGTGTTTTCCTTGACCGAACCGGAGCACGGTTCGGACATCGCCGGCGGCCTGTCCACAACCGCACAGCGGATTACGGACGGGGATGGTGACGGCTGGATACTGAACGGCGCCAAGCGCTGGATAGGTGGCGCGTCCACCGCGGACGTACTGGCCGTATTCGCCCGAGACGTCGCCGACGGGCAGGTCAAGGCCTTCCTGGTGGACCGCCAGGCGGACGGTGTCACGCTGGAGAAGATCATGCACAAGACGTCGTTACGGATGATGCAGAATGCGCACATCACCCTGGCCGGCGTCCGGGTGTCGGAGTCCATGCGGCTGCACAACGTGAACTCGTTCCGGGACGTGGCCGCGATGCTGCGGGCCATGCGTTCGGACGT
>DASSIA010000036.1:0-2429 GCA_035692345.1 Arthrobacter sp.
CGAGCTGGTGGAGCAGGGCAGGTGCAAGGCCGCCGAATACACCGAGTGGGCCACCGCCAAGTGCCAGCGGGACGCCTTGAAGCCTGAGGGCTTCGGTGCCGACATCTGGGTCGCCGCCGACCGCGGCTACATCCTGCACGAGCAGGCCCCGCTGCTGACCCGTTCGCTGCTCTCGGCCGGCGTGGACACCACCGTCTACGGGATCTCCGGCATGCTTTATGCCTTTGCCTCCAACCCGGAGCAGTGGGAAGCACTGCGCAGGATTCTGTGCCCCTGCGGTTGACACTGGCCTAGGCGACGGACGTGCAGGGCCGCCTGGCCGGGTGGCGGCCCATGCCAGGCAGCGCCTGAATCCCGCAGGGGATCAGCTTGATCCTGGGTCATGCGGCGTCGGGAATCACCATTTCCTGACCGGGATGTTAGATCAGGCGTGCCCAAATGGTCCTGGGCGCCCGGCCGTCGTCCGGCGGCTCGCAGGGCGAAACAAACCGTCGCCCCCGTTCTTGTGGGAAACGCACAAAATCCTTCAACCAGCCGGAAACTACTGTCGCCGGTGAGGCATATCCCAGACACCCAGAGAAAAGGACAATCAATGACGATTCAGGCACTTCCCGGGACCACCAGCCACGCAATTCTCGATACTGCCCGCCGGCAGGTCCTCGACGAAGGCATCGGTCTCGCTGAGGACCAGCTTGTCGAAATCCTCCAGCTGCCGGACGAAGCGCTGCCCGCCGCCCTGCAGTTGGCCCACGAAGTACGCCTGAGGCACTGCGGCGAGGACGTCGAAGTGGAAGGCATCATCTCCATCAAGACCGGCGGCTGCCCGGAGGACTGCCACTTCTGCAGCCAGTCCGGCCTGTTTGACTCGCCCGTCCGCGGCGTCTGGCTCGACATCCCGGAACTGGTCAAAGCCGCGAAGGAGACCGCGGCGACCGGTGCCACCGAGTTCTGCATCGTCGCCGCCGTCCGCGGCCCGGACATCAAGCTGATGAACCAGATCAAGTTCGCGATCGACCGGATCAACGAAGAAGTGGACATCAACATCGCCTGCTCCTTGGGCATGCTGACCCAGCGCCAGGTGGACCAGCTCGCCAGCTGGGGCGTCCACCGCTACAACCACAACCTCGAAACCGCCCGAAGCTACTTCCCCGAGGTCGTCACCACGCACAGCTACGAGGAACGGCTCGAGACCTGCAGCATGGTCAAGGACGCCGGTATGGAACTGTGCTGCGGTGCCCTGATCGGCATGGGCGAATCCCTGGAACAGCGCGCGGAACTCGCGGCGCAGCTCGCAGCCCTGGAACCGCACGAGGTCCCGTTGAACTTCCTCAACCCCAGGCCCGGAACACCGCTGGAAAACCAGGGCCTCATGGACGGCAAGGACGCGCTTCGGGCGATCGCCGCGTTCCGGCTTGCCATGCCGCGTACCGTGCTCCGCTACGCCGGCGGCCGGGAACTGACCCTCGGTGACATGGGCACCCGTGAAGGCCTGACAGGCGGTATCAACGCCGTCATCGTCGGCAACTACCTCACCACCCTGGGCCGCCCGGCCACCGCGGACCTGAACCTCCTCGTGGAGCTGAACATGCCGATCAAGGAACTCCAGAAAACGCTATGAACGGGGTTTCGACAAGCTCAACCACCGGTGCTACAGCAGGCTCAGCCATCAGTGCTGCAGGGGGTTCAACTACCGCTCAGTTCTGCGGGCACTGCGGCGAGGCGTCCGACGGCGGCGACAGCCCGCCGTCGTCCGCTCACCACCGCTGCCGCGAAAGGCTCGCCATGGAACCTCCCCGCTACTGTGCCGTTTGCCGCCGCCGTATGAAGGTCCAGGTGACGCCACTGGGCTGGACCGCCGAATGCTCGCGCCACGGAGTGCTCACACCATGAGTGGCGAGACTCGGCCGGGCCTGATCCATCGGGACCGCGCCCGGCTGTGGCACCCCTACGCGCCGGCGTCCCCGGACCTTCCGCTGTGGGAGGTCGGGGCGGCCAACGGCGTGCGGCTGCGGCTTCGTAGCGAGGACGGCACCAGCCATGAGGTGGTGGATGCGATGTCTTCGTGGTGGTCGGTCATCCACGGCTACCGCAACCCGGTGCTGGACGCCGCCGCGCACCGGCAGCTGGAAAACTTCAGCCACGTAATGTTCGGCGGCCTCACCCACACCCCGGCGGTGGAACTGGCCGAGCGGCTGGTGGACATGGCCCCTGCCGCACTCGGACGGCCGGGCATGGAGCGGGTGTTCCTTGCAGACTCGGGTTCGGTTGCCGTGGAGGTAGCACTGAAGCTGGCGGTGCAGTTCCAGACCGCATCCGGGCACTCCCGGAGGCAGCGGTTCCTCAGTATCCGCGGCGGATACCACGGCGACACTTTCGCGGCGATGGGCGTCTGCGATCCCGTGGACGGCATGCACTCCGCCTTCCCCGGC
>DASSIA010000037.1:0-4566 GCA_035692345.1 Arthrobacter sp.
TGAGCTGAAGACGGCCATCCGCGCCGTCAACACCGCCGTTGAGTCCACGGACAAGGATGCAGCTGCTGCTGCCCTGCTTACTGCCAGCCGCAAGCTGGACAAGGCTGTCAGCAAGGGTGTTCTGCACAAGAACAACGCAGCAAACCGCAAGTCGGCCATCTCCAAGAAGGTCAACGCGCTGTAAGGTTTCCAGTTCACCTGAACTGATGATTGTGGCCGGCACCCGTTGGGTGCCGGCCACACATCTTTAAGCCAAGGCCCTGAGGCCGGGTCGCCGGCAGCCGGCGCCATCAGTTGGGCGCCGGCAGCAGGCGTCAGTGCCTCTGCGCGGACGTTGCGATCACCGTCACGGCATGCTCGACCGCGTAGACGGGGTCCCGCGAAAGGCCCTTGACCTGGGCATCGGCCTCGGCGGTGGCCTGGATGGACCGGACCAGGCCGTCCGGGGTCCACCGGCGGACATCGCGCTGCGCCTGCTCTACCAGCCAGGGCTGCATGCCGAGATCACGGGCGATCTGCGCCGGGGATCCCTGGGCACCGGCTACTTTTGCCAGGGTCCGCAGTTTGGCTGCCAGGGCGGCCACCAACGGAACTGGATCGGCTCCGGTGGCCAGGGCATGGCGAAGCGTGGAGAGCGCCGCAGGACCGTTGCCGGCCATGGCAGCGTCTGCCACCTTGAAGGCAGTGGCTTCAATCCGGCCTCCGTAGTAGCGGTCCACCAGTTCCGGCGTCACTGCCCCCGCGGCGTCGGCGATGAGCTGGCTGCACGCCGCGGCCAGTTCCGAAAGGTTGGCCCCGACGGCGTTGACCAGCGCCTGCACGGCGTCAGAACTGATCTTCCGCCCCGCCGTCCGGAACTCGGCAGTGACGAATGCTGCCTTGTCCGCATCTTTTTTCAGGGGCTGGCAGTCCACCACCGGCCACCCTCCTGCCTTGACCGCGTCGAGGAGCTTCTTGCCGCGGACTCCCCCGGCATGGCGAAGAACGAGGACCGCCTCGGGTTCGGGGTGGGCCACGTAGGCCAGCGCATCGGCCAGGAAGGCATCGTTCATGCCTTCAACCCCTTCGACTTCAATCAGCTTGCGCTCCCCGAAGAGTGAAGGGCTGACATTCATGGCCAGCGTCCCGGCCTCGTAGCTGCCGGCATTCAGCCGGCTGACTTCCACGTCGGGGAAGGCCGTCCGCACCTGGGTGCGGATATGGTCCATGGCGCGGATGCCGAGGTATTCCTCCGGCCCGCCCACGAGGACGATTCCCGCGGGTGTCACGTCCTGCCACGTGGCTGTGTTGGACGCCTGCGTCCTGCTGCGTGTGGTCTGGGCTGCGGCCATGGTGGATTCCTCCCGGAAATTCTGGTGCAGTGTCTAAGCCTGCCACGGTGTACCCCTGCCGCCAAGCCGGGGTGACGCCGGCCCCGGAAGGGCCGGGCCATGGTGGCGCGCAGGCGCCGTTCCACGATGTCCACCATTGATGCGGTCCGGGCGTGCAGCGTGAGGACCCGCCGCCACACCTGATGTGGCCGGACGGCCAGCCAGACACCCGCAAGGGTCAGCACGGACAGCAGCACCATGGTCAGGAGCCCGAACGGGCCTTCGGGCCAAGGCAACGAAGCGCCCGGCAGTCCGGCCGTTACGCGTGCGGTTCCTGCTACGCCGCCGCTGAACGTCCCCGCCACTGCGATCAGGCCGGTGGCCAGCCACGGTGCCGGGACCACCAGCGGAACGGCGGCTGTGCCCAGCAACGTCACCGGTGCCACCAGCGGGGCTGCCATCAGGTTCGCGAGCAGGGAGTAGGTGGCGAACTGGGGCTGCAGCAGCACAATCACCGGGCCGCACAGCAATTGCGCTGACAGGGGGACTGCCCACGCCGCCGCTGCCCAGCGGGGAATCAGTGCGGGGGTCCACTCAATCATCCGTCGGCCCAGGACGATGATTCCCAGCGTCGCGAGGACGGATAACAGGAACCCGAAGCTGGTGCCCAGGCCCGGGTCCATCAGCAGCAGGCCCATCACGGCGAGGCAGAGAAAACTGAGTCCGCGGCCCATGCGCCCGCCCGCCAGCGAAGCCACGGCAATTGAACCCATCAGTGCCGCGCGCAGGACACTCGCGTCCGGGCCTACGAGGACCACAAACATTCCCAGGCCGGCCAATGCCAGCGCCGCTGCGGGAAGCCGGGGCAGCCGCAGGCCGCGTGCCGCCATCAGGAGCGCTCCCAGCACCAGGCTGCAGTTGGCGCCGCTGACTGCGGTCAGGTGCGTCATACCCACCGTCTTCATGGCCGCGTTGAGTCCCTCGTCCAAGGCGCTGGTATCTCCGGTCACCATCCCCGGCAGGAGGCCGGCCGGATCGGCGGCAAGGAACGACGCCGCGGAAACATACCGGCCACGCAGGTCCTTGGCCACAAGCTGCCAGCCAGGGGCATCCCGGTCATCGTTGCCGGCAGCATCGTCGACGCCGGCACCGGGGCCAGCATCGTCGATGCTGTTACGGGGCGGCACCGAGGCCGACATGACGGCTGCCTCCTGCTGGCCGGGGTCCGGTGGTTTCAGTTTCCCGGCCGTCCTGATCACTTGGCCAGGCACCAGGCTTCCCCAACCGTTTCCTCCCATAACCACTACTGTTGCCCGGGTGCGGATGATCCGCCCGTGGACCGTGACTTCCTCCGTCCGCGCCGCGACCGACCACCGCGCTGGCGTCCCCGCGTTTCCGGGCACCGCCATGGCCCGGGGGGATCCGGTAATTTCCAGGATGGCCACCACGGACTTGCCGGCGGCCACCGCCTCGGCGAAGGGCCCATCGTGGCGTTGCGACGCAGAGACGGCCGAGTGGGCAGCGGCGGTTGCAGCAAGCACCAAGGCAATTGCGGTGGTCATCAGGAAGCTCCGCCGGCCTGCGATGAGGCTCTTCCCGCGGGCGGCCCTGGTCAACAGGAACGTCGCCAACAGCACCAAACCGCCGCACAGCCCCACCAAGGCTGCAGGGGTAAGCCAGACGCCAGCCACGGCGGCGCTCCAGACGAGGAAGGCGGGCAGCGCCAACCTGACGTCGGTACGCCGGCGCGGCGCATCCGGCGTGTTTGCCCCCTTCCGGTCCCGAAGTTTCGTCCCGACATGTGCACTCAGGTTGCGGGCCTTCATCCTCGCAGCACTGACCCTGGCCGGATTAACCCCGGCAGCCGTGACCACGCCAGGCTGGGCACCCGGCGCATCCTGGATCCGGCGTCCCTGTCGGGCCGAGGAAGGGGAAGGGTCCGGTGCCGAGCCAGACCCTTGGCCCTGCACGGCTGAATCCACAAAACGGCTCCATACGCTGCGGCGGCCCATCTCAGACGCCCACCAGCGGAAGCAGCGTTTCGAGCATCTTGGGCCCCACTCCGTCCACGGCGTCCAACTCCTCGACCGTCTTGAAGGGGCCATGTTCCTTGCGCCAGTCCACGATCCGCTGCGCCAGCACAGGGCCAACTTTCGGCAGGGCGTCGAGTTCTTCAACGCCGGCCGTGTTGAGGTTGACTTTTCCTCCAGCCGGGCCGGTTCCACCGACGCCAGCAGCCTCCCCCACCGCGCCGGACGCATCGGCAGGGACTTCTTCACCTGCATGCGGAACGTAGAGCTTCTGCCCGTCCGTCAACAGGGCAGCAAGGTTGAGGCGGTTCAAGTCTGCTGACGCGGCGCCGCCGCCTGCCGCGGCGACAGCCTGGTGTACGCGGCTGCCGGCGGGTAACTGCACAACACCGGGCGCCACGACGGCGCCGGCCACATGGATGATAACCAGGCCGGCCTGCGGCCCGTCCGGCGGTTGATCCGGCGGCCCGGCACCGTGGGGCTCCTGGCCTTGGGGTTTCTCCCCCGCAGGCGGGCCGCCCTGCGATGAGGCGCTGCTCAGTGGCGTGACTTCGGGCTGTCCCGCGGCCACCTGCCACCAGAACCAGGCGCCGCCCAGGACCGCCAGTGCGCCGATGAGCAGGGCAACCCGCAGGCCCACCCGCCAGCGAAGCGCCGGCCCGGCCCCTCCTGACCGCGCACCGCTGCCGGAATCCCCGGCGGCGTCCCCGCCGGGAAGCTGCGCGCCGCCGTCGTACTCGAAGATCTTTCCGTCGTCCCCGGTCAGCAGGAGGCCTGAGCCGGCTCCAAGGGTGGACTGCAGCCGGTCCCGGGCGTGCCTGGCCCCGTGGCGTGCTGCAGCTCCAGCGTCCCGGCGTGACATGCTTCCCACGCTAGGGAAGCGCCGCCTCCGGTGACAGGCCCGGCCAGGCCTATGTGGATAGCGCCGGTGGCTCCGGGGCAGGCGCGCCGCTCTCCCCCACAATCACCGCCAGCACGCCCAGTCCGGCATGCGCGGCCAGGACGGCGGGCAGGGAGCTGATCTGGGCGGGCGGGCAGCCGGGCAGTGCTGCAGACAGCCGGGCCGCCAAAGCTTCCGCTTCTGCCTGATTCCCGAAGTGGTGGACGGCGAGGCGTGCCTGGCCGTGAGGTCGCGACGCGGCGTCAGCGGCGGCGATCTCCTCAAGCCGCGCGACGGCCTTGGCTGCCGACCTGACCTTTTCCAGGGGGACGATCTTACCGTCGTC
>DASSIA010000038.1:0-20780 GCA_035692345.1 Arthrobacter sp.
CGTCAGCAGTGAACCCGCGGCCAATCCGGCCCAGCAACGCCACCGACCCAGCAACAGCCCCGAAAGCATCCATGCCTTCCAAGCTCCAAGCTGCGTTGCCTTCCATACCCAAATCATCACAGAGTGGTCCGACAAAAACCGCGTGGATGAATGCCTATGTGGATAACCCGGGGACACCGGGATCACTTAAACGGAGAAGCTCCGGGCGCGGACCGTCGTTGCCAACGGTTCGCGCCCGGGAAGGACCGCAAAGGCCCGTTCGTATGACCAGCGTTAGCCTATGGAAAGCGTCAGCTGGCGCTCTTCTGCGCCACGAGCTCGATCTCCACGAGCATCTTCGGGTCCAGGAATGGCAGGACGTGCACGAGGGAAAGCGTGGGGCGGATCTCGCCGAAGACTTCGCCGTGGGCGCGGCCTGCCTCTTCCCATTTGGTGATGTCCGTCAGGTACAGCTTTGACTGGACAACGTCTTCGAAGCTGAAGCCGGCATCGGCCAGGACCACACCGAGTTTCTGCAGGATGTACTGGGTCTGCGAGTAGAAGTCCTCGCCCACGATGCCGTCTTCGCCGCTGGCGGCCGTGGCAGAGATGTAGAGCGTGTTCTCCACCTGGACGGCGCGGGAGTAGCCGAGGGTCTGTTCCCAGACGGAGCCGGTGCCGAATGTTTTGCGCATGGTGGGCCTTTCAGTGCCGAAAATGAGTCGGCACCACTTTAGGGTGGCTAGAGGTCCAGCCGGTAAACCAGCAGCTTTATGTCGGTGCCCGGAATCAGCCAGTCACGCTCGGGGACCCGCTTGAAGCCGGTCTTCCGGTAGAGACCATGGGCACTCTCCCAGTTCCTCCCCGTAGTGAGTGCCACGCCATTGATCCCGTCCAGCGACCTGGCATGGTCAATGATGGCTTCCACCATGGCCTTGCCCGCGCCGCTGCGCTGCACCGCCGGATCCACCACCAACATCCGGAATTCCAGCTCATCCGGAAGGGCGATGTCGGCGTACGGTTCACCGGCCAGAGCCAGCGTCACCGAACCCACCACCTGCCCGTCACGTTCGGCAACCCAGATCGTGGCCTTCGCTGCGCGGGCGGCAACATCCTGGATTTGCCGCATATACGGATGGTCGGCGCTGTCGAAGTAACCTGCCGCAAGGTATGAGTCCACGGTGATTCCGGCTATGGCCTTGAAGTCTGCCTCAACGGCCGGTCGGATGGTTATTTGCGATTGCACCTGACAATGCTAGTGGCACAGCGTTGTCACAGTGGAAACTTGCCGGACAGTGCCAACGTCCCGGCGCAGGTCCAGGCCGCCAGCCGGTCCTCATCCGTGGGCCCGCCGTCGAGCGGACTGGCCAGGCGGGGACGCCGGACCCAGCAACCGGCTTCCTCGGCAATCAGCGCCCCGGCCGAGAAGTCATGCTCGTTGAGCCCGCGTTCGCCGTAGGCGTCATGGGTCCCGTCAGCCACCAGGCAAAGGTCCAGCGCGGCGGAACCAAGCCGCCGGACGTCGGCGAATCCGTCCATCAGGCTGCCTAAAAGTGCAGCCTGTTCGGCGCGGACGCCGGGATCGTAACTGAAGCCGGTGGCGAGAATCTGGCCGGCACGGTCCGGCGCCGGGCCCAGAAGCCGGGTCACCCGGCCGCCCTCTTCCAACCACGCACCCTGGCCGCGGGAAGCGTAGTAGACGCGGCTCAACGCCGGGGCGTTGACGACGCCGGCCAGCCAGACGCCGTCGGAATCTGCCACCGCCACGGAGGTGGCGTAGTAGACGATATTCCGGATGAAGTTGGTGGTGCCATCGAGGGGGTCGATGGACCAGCGATAGCCGGTGGGGGAAGCCGGCCGCGTGGTGCCATGCTCCTCCCCCGTGATGGTGTCCTGTGGCCGGGCCGCGTTGATGGCAGCCCGAACCGCATTCTCCGCGGCCACATCGAAGGCCGTGACCCAGTCGCCGGCGTCGCCTTTGTTGCTGATGCCCAGGGCCTCGCCATTACGGGAGGCCAGCACGGCGGCGCCGGCGGCGGCTGCCTGCCGTGCCACCGCGAGCAATTCGGTGGTGAGGTCCGGATGGCTCATTCGGCCGCCTTTTCTGATTCTGTGGAGGTGACTTCGGACGCGGGAGCAGGGCCGTTCGCCAGGAGCGCCCGGAAACCGTCCTCGTCCAGCACGGGAATTCCGAGCTGTTCGGCTTTGTCCAGTTTGGTGCCCGCGTTCTCGCCGGCGATGACGTAGCTGGTGTTTTTGGAAACCGAGCCGGCCGCTTTGCCGCCCCTGATCAGGATTGCTTCCTTCGCTTCGTCGCGGCTGAAGTTCGGCAGGGAGCCTGTAACCACAATGGTCAACCCTTCCAGGGTCCGCGGCAGGGAGTGGTCGCGTTCGTCCTCCATCCGGACACCGGCCGCAGCCCAGCGGTCGATGATTTCGACGTGCCAGTCCTCAGCGAACCACTCCTTCAGCGCGGCGGCGATCGTGGGGCCGACTCCGTCAACATGCGCCAGGTCTTCCTCGGAGGCGTTCCGGATGGCGTCCATGGTGCCGAATGCCGTGGCCAGAGCCCTCGACGCCCGGGGACCCACATGCCGGATTGACAGGGCAACCAGGACGCGCCACAGCGGCTGCGTCTTGGCTTTTTCGAGCTCCTTGAACAGCTTCTCCGTGGTGGCGGTGGGTTTCGACGGCGTTTTGGCGGTTGCCTTTGTCCAGAAGTACGGGACCAGCTCGAAAACGCCGGTGCCCACGCCCTTGGAACGTTTCTCGCGCAGGATCCGCACGTGTTCCAAGTCTGCCGCGGTAAGCGTGAAGAGCTCCGATTCGCTGACCAGCGGGCCGGGCTTAGGCTCGGCCGGATCGGTCAGCGCAATGGCAGCCTCCCCGCCGAGGGCCTCGATGTCGAAGGCCCCGCGGCCGGCCAGGTGCGCGACGCGCTCCGTCAGCTGGATGGGGCAGGATCTGGAATTGGGGCAACGGATGTCGATGTCGCCCTCCTTGGCGGGAGCGAGCTCCGTGCCGCACGACGGGCACTTAGAGGGCATCACGAACTCGCGCAGTTCGTCCTCACGGCCTTTGCGCAGCGCCAGCACGGGGCCGACGATCTCAGGGATGACGTCTCCGGCCTTTCGCAGCACCACGACGTCGCCGATCAGCACGCCCTTGGCCTTGACCACGTCCTGGTTGTGCAGCGTGGCACGGGCCACGGTGGAACCGGCCACCTTCACCGGCTCCAGCACCCCGAACGGGGTCACACGGCCGGTACGGCCCACCTGGACCTGGATGTCCAGCAGTTTCGTGTGGACTTCTTCCGGCGGGTACTTGTAGGCGACGGCCCAGCGGGGAACGCGTGAGGTGTAGCCCAGGGCGCGCTGCGTGGCGAAGTCGTCGATCTTGACCACTATGCCGTCAATTTCGTGCAGGAGGCTGTGCCGTTGCTCGCCATAGCGCTTGATGAAGGCAAGGATCTCCTGCAGGCCGCCGAGAACCTCAAAATACGGGCTGACGGGAAGACCCCACTGTTCCAGCACGGCGTAGGTCTGGGACTGGCTCAGGGTCTCAAGCCCTTCGCGCGCACCAATTCCGTGGACAAACATCCGCAGCGGACGCTTGGCAGTTTCCGCGGGATCCTTCTGCCTGATCGAACCGGCGGCGGCATTCCTGGGGTTGGCCAGCGGCGCCTTACCGGCCTCGATCAGTGCCTCGTTGAACTCCGCAAAGGCCTTGGAAGGGATAAAGACCTCGCCCCGGATTTCCACCTCTGAGGGGAAACCGGTGCCCGTCAGTTCGGTTGGGATTTCCTTGATGGTCAGGACGTTGTGGGTGATATCTTCACCCGTGGTTCCGTCGCCGCGTGTGGCGGCCCGGACCAGTTTTCCATCGCGGTACAGGAGGTTGACCGCAAGGCCATCAATCTTGAGTTCCGTGAGCCACGCGGGCCGGGCAGTGTCCCCCAGCTTGCTGACGCCGGCCTCGGCCTTGGAGATCCAGGCTTCCAGTTCCTCCAGGGAAAAGACGTCCTCGAGGCTGTACATCCGCTGCAGATGTTCGACGGCGGCGAACGCGGCTGAGGCTTCCCCGCCAACCTCCTGCGTGGGCGAATCATTGGCCACGAGCTCCGGGTGCAAAGCTTCGATCTCCTCCAGGCGCCGGAACAATTCGTCGAATTCGGCGTCGGAGACCAGGGGTTCGTCCTCCTGGTAATAGGCAAAGCGGTATTTTCTGACCAGATCGGCCAGGTTCTCATACTCTTCGCGCACTGAACCGGTGGGGACGGCTTCCGGTCCGGCCATCTCCTCAGTGCTGATTACGGCTTCCTCTGCGGGGCGCGGTGCTGTGCTCACAGACCTATCTTGCCTTACGGCCCCGACATAGTGCGGGTCAGTGCGAGGAGAGCCGGTTCCGGCTCCACCAGGCGAACGCCAGGCCGGCGACTCCCACCAGCATCACACCTGCCATGATGGCCAGCAGCCCGGGGATGCCGAACAGCCCGGAGCCGTCGGAGCGGGAAACGGCGGCAGCCTGCGTGGGCGTGGGCGATTTGGTGATGGGCTTGTTCCAGTTTGATTCCGTGGACGGGGTGGCGGACGCCGGCGACGTGCTGGGGACGGTGCTGGGCGCCTCCGACGGCGTCTCCTCAGCCGGCGAAACGGTGGGTTCCGGCGCGAGCGTGGGAACCGGTGCCGGGGCCGGCGCTGCGGGCGCTGGCGGCACGGGTGCCGGGGGTACGATCACCGGGGCCGACGACGGCGACGTCGGGGTTGGCGAGGGTTTGGGTGCCTTATTATCGGGCGCGAGCGGCCCGGAAATCGCAATGAGGGTCGGATCCGACGGCGTGGGTTCACTGGTTACAGCATGCCCCGGCGCCGCCGCCGACAGGCCAACCAGAAGCGCCAGCACCGCCGCGGCCACAGCAACTGACACGTCGCGGAGCGCGGATGGGGGTCGGATCATGGTTACCTTTTCGACAGCGCGCGGCCCCCAACCGCTACGAACCAGTGTTTCCGGTAGTCTCCTACAACGCCCGCGGGCCCGCAAATCCACTGGATATACGGGCCCGCAGGATGCAGCGGCTCAGCCCCTGTTTTCCGGCGGCAGGGCAATCTGCAGTTTGCGGGCCTTGCCGCGCCCCACGATGTAGCCGCGGCCCGGAATGAACTCCGGGCTGACCCGGCCCAGCGATGTGTTCAGCAGGCTGTCGCCTTCGATGTCACCGGGGTTGATCAGCAGGCCCCGGCGTCCGGATTTGAAAGGCTGCGACAAGGACCAGGCGGAGGACCAGGTTGAGGTTTCCGATTCGCCAATGACCCACTGGTCGGCCTTGATGGATGCTGTCACGAGCTGCGATACACCCGATTCCGCTACGGTATCCGTGAACTCGGTGAGGCCTTCGATGAAGATCGCCAGCTTCCCGGGGTTCCCGGTGGAGTGCTCCGTGAGGTCCTCGATGATCTCAGCCAGGTCATCGGCACCCACTACCGAGCGGTTCCAGAGCGGCAGCGACGCTACTGCGGACCGGCGCGAGCCGATGTACACCAACTCCGTGTCCGGATTCGAGCGGCGCAGCGCGTACGCAAGGGTCACCAGCGCCACAGTCCTGCCTGCCCCTGGCGGGCCTGCCAGCAGCAACGGTCCCTGGGCCATGATCCCGGCCGGCTGCAGGGTTTCGTCGTCGACGCCGATGACGGGAAGGTCCGGGTTGCCGGCCGGCAGCACATCCAGGTCCACCTGTTCCGGCAGCCGCTGGATTGTCGGAGCCGGTTCCAGCCCCTGGCGCAGCATCGCCTGGCTGAGCTTGTGGACTTCCCGGGCCTGCAGCGCCAGGTTGGAGTTGCCGCCCAGGACGGCCAGCTGGACCTCGTGGCCGCCCAGCAGGCCGCGCCCCGGCGGTGAGGAACTGGTGAGGACGTCTTTGGGGACGTCCATGGACATGTAGTCATCTTCCGAGGTCAGCCGCAGCACCAGCCGGCGCTGGATGGAGGCAAGCAACGACGCCGGCACGGAGTTGGGCCGGTCACCGGTGACCACGAGGTGGATCCCCAGGGGACGGCCGTCAGTGGCCAGCTGCAGGAAGATGTCCCACAGTGGGGACAGGCGGCTGTATTCGTACGTCTCCCGGAACGCCGACATGCCGTCCAGGAGCACGAAGATGCGTTTTTCCTCCGGGCGGTTGGCCAGGGAACGGTATTCGACGATGGTGGATGCCCTGACCTCGGCGAACCGGGCGGACCTTTCGTCTGCGATATCCCGAAGCAGGCGGAGCAACCGGCCCACACGTTCGACGTCGTCACCGTTGATGATCCCGCCCACGTGCGGCAGCTCTTCGAGCATCTTCAGCCCCGAGGAACCGCAATCTATGCCGTAAATGTGCACTGGCCCGCCACGGGGCGTCACGGCTGCGGCAATCGCGATGCCTCGCAGTGCAGCGGACTTGCCGGAGCCGCCGGTCCCGTAGATGGCCATGTTGCCGTCCTGGTCCGGTTCGTAGAACACGGTGGGCTGTTCCTGGCGGGCAGGATCATCCGCCACGCCCAGCAACAGCCGTTCGTCCGTCCGGGGGTTGGGGAGTTTGGAAAAGTCGTACGTGGTGGCGAGCTCGTCCAGCCAGGGCTTGCGCGGCGGCCTGATGGCCAGCGACTCGGCGGCCCTGACGATGTTGGTGGTCATTCTGGCGATGTCGTTGGGGCCGGCCGGAGCTTCCTTGACGGGCTTCGCCGGGGCGGGTGCCTCCCAGCTTGGCCCCGATCCGAACGCCATTTCCACAATGTCGATCTGCGGACGCTGGGGCTTTTCAGTAGTCCAGCCACCGGCATAACCGGTCTGGAACCCCTGGATGCGGCCGGGCCCGGTCTTGGCGGCGCCGCGGCCCGGGATGGACGGATCGAAGTAGGCCGCATCAGGAACGCCAAGGATATCGGTGGCATCATCCTCATCCGCCATGCGCAGGGCGACCCGGAGGTTGGTGTTGGCGCGCAGGCTGTCCTTGATGACGCCGGCGGGACGCTGCGTGGCCAGGATCAGGTGCAGGCCCAGGGACCGGCCACGTGCGGCGACGTCCACCACGCCGTCCACAAATTCCGGGACCTCGGTGGCCAGCGCCGCGAATTCGTCCACCACGATGACGAGGTACGGCGGCGCCTCCGGGTCTGCTTCACGCTGGAGCCCCAGCAAGTCCTTGGCCTTCTTACGGTTCAGCAGGTGCTCGCGGTAGTGCAGCTCCGCACGGAGTGAAGTGAGGGCGCGTCGGACCAGGTGCTGGGACAGGTCGGTGACCAGGCCGACGGTGTGGGGCAGGCTCAGGCAATCAGCGAACGCTGCTCCGCCTTTGTAGTCCACAAAAAGGAAGCTCACCCGGTCGGGGCTGTAGGCGGCCGCCATGCCCATGACCCAGGACTGCAGGAACTCGGATTTGCCGGCGCCCGTGGTGCCGCCCACCAGCGCGTGCGGTCCCTCGTTCTTCAGGTCCAGGTAGAGCGGCTCGATGCCCTTGGAGCCCACCAGCGCGCGGAGGGTTCCGTTGTCCTTCCGGTTGGGGACCGCGGAGGCATGAACGGAATTGTTCTCCACCCAGCGCTCGGCCACGGCCTGCGGGTTGTCCAGGAAGTCCTTGCCGATCAGGGTGGCATAGGACACCGCACGCGGGAGGTCGGAGTCGTCGTTGACAGGTTTGCCAACATCCACCACCGGCGCCAGCATCCGGGCCAGCTGGGCGGCCAGACCGACGTCGAGGCTTTCGCAGCTTACGGGATAGGTGTGCTGTCCCAGCCGCACCTGCCCGGTGGTGGTGCCGTTTTCGCCGTCCACCACCATGAAGTCCCGGCAGGCAGCCGGCAGTGCCTGGATGTCGGTGGCCACCCACATCACGTGGACG
The DNA here is from genome assembly GCA_035692345.1 of Arthrobacter sp. Lineage (GTDB taxonomy): Bacteria > Actinomycetota > Actinomycetes > Actinomycetales > Micrococcaceae > Arthrobacter. The sequence goes on from DASSIA010000038.1 coordinate 7,853, forward strand.
CCGGAATCCGGCCCCCGCTCGGCGAGGCGGGTCAGCCTGCCCCGGTCCACCGGCGCGTCGTCTTCGACGATCACCAGGACCGCCGGCAGCACCGGAGCCGGGATTTCGTCTTTGGCCGGGGCGACGGATCCCCGGCGCTCCGGGCCCGAGCGCTTGGCCATGGCTTCCCGCGCGTCGAGCAGGTCTTCGAGCCTGGCTACGAGGGAGGAGCCGCCCGCCGAACCGGCGGCGAGGTGGTCGCCGTTGAGCGGGCTGTGGCCGGAGCCCACATGGGGCAGCCACTGCAGCCAGTCCCAGCGCTGCCGGGACTGCGCGGACGTAACGGCGGTCACCACAGCTTCCGCCGGCGAATGCAGCCCCACGAACTGCAGGACCATGCCGCGGGCAACGTCGTCCACCAGGCCCCGCACTCCCGCCACGCCGAATGCCCCGGCGGTGCGCAGCTGGGAGACCACCGGGACACCCTCAATGTCCCTGAACTGTTTCAGGCAGTCCTGGATCTCGCGCATGTATTCAGCTTCGGTGTCGTTGCTGTTGGGTTCCTCGAACAGGATGCGGGACGCACCGGTGCCGAGCCCGAACCTCAGGCCCAGGAAACCGGTGTGCTCGGGGCGGTGGGTCCACAGCAGCGGACCCAGTTTGTAGATGGAATCCACGGTGTCGCTGACCGACGGCGCTTCCTGCAGCCGGACCGCGCGTTCCACGTGCTGCAGTTCGGTAATGTCCTCCCGGAAGGCAGCCATGGAATCCCGGAACTGTTTGAGCTGTTCCTTCTGCTGGCGCCTGGCCTGCATCTTATGGTCCACGTAGTGACCCACAATGAACAGCGGCATCATCATCATGAACACCACGGACAGTAGGTTCCGTGTTACCGCGAACATGATGCCGCCCATCAGGAGCGGCGCCATCAGCATGATGTAGGGGAACGGCTGGTGGTCCGGCCGCTTGGGTCCGGCCGGGGGCACGCGCTTGGGCGCGTCAAAGCGGGGAACCACCCGCGGGGAGCGGTTGAAGTCGACAAGGGGCGACGTCGGTGCTGCCGCCTGGTTGCGTCCCAGCGGCACCACTGTGACGGTGGTTTCCCCCAGGGTCACAGTGTCCGAGGAGTTCAGGGTTGCCCGGGTGACGGGAAGTCCGTCCATCAGGAGGCCGTTGGCGGAGTTCGTGTCCACGATCTCCACGCTTTCGCCCACCGTGATGCGGGCGTGGCGCTTGGAGGTCAGCGGGTCCGAGAGCCGGATATCCACGTCCCTGTCCCGGCCGATGTAGCTGGTGCCGGAGGGCAGCGAAAATTCCTGGCCGGCGTCGGGCCCTGAAAGGATCCGCAGGGTGGCTGCCGCGGGTCCGCGGTTGGCGCCGGGGACGTTGAACAGCTCGCTGACCTCGGTCAGGGACACCACGGATCCCGGGCGCAGGCCGGACTCCAACAGGTTGTCCGTGCGGGTCAGGACGCTGCCGCGCATGCCACCGCCCACAAATGCCTCATCGATGCGAAGCGAAAGGTTCTCCGGCGCCGGTGAGCCTTTCCGGTCGGGGTCCGCGGCCCACAGCTGGGTGGCGATGTCCGCCACGGTGGCCAGACCGTCAACGGTGACGGCCAGGTCCTTGGTTTCCGCCGGGTCCCGGCGGAGTGTCAGCCGGATCCTCATCCTTCGTCCACGCCCCTCATCTTTTCCAGTAAGTACAGGTCGTCCGCGGTGACCAGGTGGGACGTGACCGCGTGTTCGACGAGCCGGGCCCGGCGGTTGGTGGCGAGTTTTCCGCCGCCTCCCCGCAGGCCAACCACGCCCACCCGGTCAAGCTTGTCGCAGACGTTGTCCAGCTTCCGGTTGAACCGGGTCAGTGCCCAGCCCAGGGTCCTGGCCGCGGCGGCCGAGGACGGGATGGCGCTGAAGCCGGTCCCTTCCCGGCGCAGCATGGGTTCGGCCAATGCCACGATGAGGGCCTTCTGCGAGTCGGTGAAAACCACGGGGCCGATGGTGGTGTCGCCGTTGCTGTCGTCCTCGCGTGACTGCTGGCGGAAGGCCGGCGTCTTGAGGTGGACGGCGAACTCGTACGTGGTGGGGCCGGCGGTGAAAATGATGTTCGTCTGGCTGAACACCAGCGGGATGCGGGCGCCTGGTGAGAGCCAGGCCTGCATGCCGCCGGCACCGTCGGCGACCGTGGCGGACAGCATGCTGCCCACGTTGCTCAGCCACCAGATCCCGTCGTAGCGGGCCACCTGCAGGAACTGGCGGTGCAGGTACGGGTTGTCATCCACTTCGAGGTCGCCTTCGCGGCCGATGTTGAAGATGTCCTCATCCGACGGTTCGTACCATTCACCACAGAAATCTATTGCTAGATCCCCCATTTTCCGTGCCTCCTCGCCGGGCCGTGCCCGCGTTCACTAACGTTGCCGGTCTGCTCTGCTTTCACTTGCGGATGCAGGCGATCGAGTCCTTTTCCAGGGGCGAGAACGCTCCGTCACTCCTGACGATCATCACCTGGATGCAGGTGGGTTCCGTCGGGTTCAACGCAACCTGCGCGGTTGACGCCGCCGTGGACTGGTATGCGCCGCTGCTGCCCACCGCGTAGACCCGCCATTTGTAGGCGTCGCCGGCCTTCGGCTGCGGATTGGTCCACGTGAAGGTCGCTTTACCGGCGGCGTCCACGCTCCCCTTCAGGTCCGCGACGTCTGGAACGGTCCCGTTGTCCAGGGCATCAGCCGGGGGTTTGCTGACCTGTCCGGTCTCTGCCACCTTGGGCGCCGGCGCTGAGGACGCGAGCACAATTCCGACGACGACCGCCAGGACCAGCAGGGTTCCGCCGGCCATGGCGAGCCACAGGTTCCGTTTGCCGTGGTCTGGCGCCGTCCCGATTACGGTTTCGGGGACCGGAACAGGGCGGCTGACCGTCGCGTCGATCTCCGGTGCGGGGTGGCCGGCCTGCTGCGGAGAGCGCTGTGCGGCGGGTCCCGGCAGGAGGCCGGGCCGCTGGACCGTTGAATCCTGCGGTAACCCGTCGCCGGCGGCTGGTGCACTTCCCCGGAGCATCGTGGCATGCGGCGGCGCACCGGTTCCGGTGTGCTGTGGCAGGGTGCGTGCCGGGAACGTCGGGGCGCTGCCCGTCCGTTCCGGGTCGATGGCCGCGATGTTGCGGACGCGGGTTTCCTCGAAACCGTCGTCCGGGTGGTTGTCTTCATGGTGCGGCTCTTCGAGTACTTCAAAGGGCGTGACCGAAAGGTTCAGTTCGGCCTGGATCCGCTGCAGGGCGAGGGCGAATGCGTGGGCCGAGGAGTACCTGGACGCCGCGGATTTGGCCATTGCCGTGGAAAGCGCGCGCTCAAGCGACTCGGGAACGTCGGCCCGGCCCAGGCGCGGCAGTGCCGCGCTGGTGATCCGCGAGATCAGTTCGCGCTGTGAATTACCGGTACCCGGAATCACGAACGGGGACCTGCCGGCCAGCAGTGTGTACAGCGTGGCGCCAAGCGCCCAGACATCCACCATCACGCCGTCGATGGGGCCGTCAGTGAACTGTTCCGGCGGCGACCACGGGATGGACATGCCGGCGTCGTCGTCGGCGTCGCCGCCCAACGTGCCCGAGATGCCGAAGTCCGTCAGGGCCGGCCGGTTGTAGTCGGTCACGAGAATGTTCGCGGGCTTGATGTCCCGGTGCGCGATGCCGGCGCGGTGGGCGGTCTCGACGGCGGACGCCACCTGGATGCCCACGGCCAGGACCTCGTCCACGCTGAAGCGCTGCCGGCGGTACCGGACGTCCAGGCTGGGCCGGGAGCAATACTCCATGGCCAGGTAGGAGTGGCCGGCTTCGGTCACCTCGGCCTCGAAGATGGTCACAATGTACGGGTGCGACGAGAGCTGGGCCATCAGGTTGGCCTCTGACTCGAACCTGCGCCTTGCACCCTCGGTTTTCAGGTCCGACAACAGGACCTTCACGGCCACTTTGCGGCGCGGCCGGTCCTGTTCGTAGAGGTAGACGTCGGAGAACCCGCCGGAGCCCAGCAGGCTGATGTAGGTAAACCCCGGGATATGGGGCGGCGGCGCGACCGGCCGTTTGGAACTCAAAGAATCTCCTCAAAACGCAGGGAGACGTCGTCACCCAATTCGGCGATATCTCCGTCGAGCAGGATGGCCATTTCGTTTTGGGCCAGCCGCCGGGGTGGCTGGCCGCCACGGATCAGGACCGTCCCGTTCGTGGCCTTGAGATCGCAGAGCATCACGTGCCAGCCCTCCAGCCTGACTTCCACGTGCGAGCGCGAGATGTCTCCGCTGGGGCTGGCCACCTGGACGAGTCGAGGCATCACACCGCCCTGGACCCGGGAAACGGACGGCTGACGCCCAATGACGAGCGACTGGTCTAGGTCTACCAGTTCACCTGTGGAGACCCGCATCCTGCCCAGCCGTGGCCGGGCCACCTGGACGGCGTCCGCCGGCAGCGGCGAACCGCAGGCAGCGCACTGCGCGTGGGTGGGCGGATTGGCGTGTCCGCGGCCGCAGACCCGGGCAAGCACCACGGGTCCGGCGGCGGTATCCGGCGCCGGCATCGGTGCGGGGTGCGCGGCCACTCCGGCGAGATCGCTCTTCATGATCGTGTGGCCGTCATGGTCGCCCTCGACACCGGCTGGAGCCGGTTCCGGGACTGGCTCAGGACCTGGCTCCGCAGCCGGAGCCGCACCCAGTGCCAGAGCCGGAGCCGGAGCCGTGGGCAGGTTGAACGACGGCGGTGCCTGAACAGCGGGAGCAGTGCTCCCACCTGTCCGCCACGGGACCGAGTCGATGAGACCGTCAGGTGACGGGGCCCGTGCGGCCGCAGGCTGCAGCGCTGGCGGGGCCGGCGGCGTTGGGGGCGGTGTTGGGGCCGGCGGCGTTGGGGGCGCTGTTTCAGGCGCCGTTGCGGTGTGGAGTTCTGCAGCGTCATCCGCAGCATCCGGCTCGTCGCGAACGGCCGCGTCCTCAATACTGCGGACAACCGTCTTTTCCCAGAGGTGGTCGTAGCTGCCGGTCAGTTCGTGGGCCGGCACCTGATCGGGATGGTGGGCGGGCGCCACGTTGGGCTGGGGAGCCACGTCCGGCCGGGGAGCCATGTCCGGCTGGGGCTCGTCGTCAGGCCCGGGCTCCGGTGCTTCAACGGCATAGTTGGAGTCATCGTCCATGACCCCCATTACCGTATCGGCCGAAACTTCCGGGGCACGCTCCGGTTCGGGAGCCACGTCCACGCCAGGAGCTCCGGTGAGCGCCACGGTCAGGGACTCCAACAGGACCACGCCATCGCCGAGCGGCAGCCCGGGACCGGACTGGCCGGCCCCGGCCACGGTCAGCCGGTACCAGTCGGGCGTGTCCAGGCGGCGCTCCGTCCAGGTGGTGACGTCCCGTCCGTTCATGTCAACGGGGCCGCCGGGCAGCTGCACGGCCAGGTCAAGGTTGCCGCGGAGGAAGACCCGAAGCCCATCACGGAAATCCACGATCCCGAACGATGGTATCTGCGCCAGGGAAACTCCGAAGCTGCTGGTCACGGCATGGAGCACCTCGTGGACTTCGGGAGCATCGGCCAGCAGTTCCCAGACGGCCTGCACCAGGGCCGGTGGCGTCCCCGGCCCCAGGAGGACCACGGTGTTGGTCCTGACGATGCCCAGCCAGGTGCCGGCAGTGTACGTTGCGGTGGCCATGTCAGCGCTCCCCGCGGTTGTGGTCAGCGGCCGGCCGGCTGGCGTCCACCATGTGTGCCCGCGGAAGCGTGACCTCCACTTCCGCATCAGCGGCGTGACGGGGAGCCGTGGTGGCGATGCCGCCGTCGTTCATCACGTTCCTTGCGTCCACCACAATGACGGTGACGTTGTCCCGTCCGCCGTTGCGGAGCGCCGCCTGGATCAGGGCATCCACGGCGTCCTGCGGGTGGGCCACGGTGCTGAGGATGCGGAACATGTGCTCGTCTGTCAGCTCACCGTTGAGCCCGTCGGAACAGACCATGATCCGGTCCCCCTCTTCAACGGGCAGGAGCCAGTAGTCAGCCTCGGTTTCATCCCCGGTGCCGAGCGCCCGGGTCACCACGTGGCGGCGCGGATGGACGGTGGCCTGCTCCGGCGTGATGTCACCGGCATCCACAAGTTCCTGGACCTCTGAGTGGTCCACGCTGACCTGCTCGAAGCGCCCTTGACTCAGCCTGTACGTGCGGGAGTCCCCGATGTTCATGACCAGCCAGTACGGCATGCCCATCTGCTCCACCACAACCGCGCCCGTGAGCGTGGTTCCTGCGCGGGCCCCGGTCACCTCGCGGATGGAGCTGTCGGCGCGGAGCAGGTACTGCTGGAGCACGGCCGCGGTGACACTGCGTTCCCCGGTGGCAAGCTGCGGCATGGCAGCCAGCGCGCGGACGCACATTCCGCTGGCGATCTCGCCGGCTTCGTGCCCGCCCATCCCGTCTGCCACCGCGAAGACGGGATCAGAGGCAATGAAGGAGTCCTCGTTCAATTCCCGGCGCAGCCCGCGGTCCGTGCCGTAGCCATAGCTCAGGCTGAGGCCGCTTCCGTGGTCTGCGTCAGGGGTATTACTGGCGGGCTGGGAGTTCATGCCTGTCCTAGGTGGAAGGAACGGTCACCAAAGTGGACAGTGGATCCCGGGCTGACAAAGGCGGGCACGCCCGGCTGGAGCTGCGTGCGCCGGCCGTCCGGCGTGGTGACGGCGCTGCCGTTAGTGGAGTTCCGGTCCGTCACCCAGATGCCCGCACCGTCGGTCAGCACGTGCAGGTGGGTCTTGGAGATGGACCGGCCGGGATCGTCGACGGCCAGCAGCTGGGCCTGCTGCTCCCCGGTCTGGCCGACAGGATTCCTGCCCACCAGGACGTTACGGTCGAGCTGGAAGTCCCGGCCGTCGTCGAGCTTTATCCGCAGCACGGCGAGGGGCGCCGGAGACGTTGGGCCGCCGCGCATTTGCGTACGGTCCAGGTCGTCGTCGTGGACCGGGGCGGCCGGCGCCGGAAACGCAGGGGCCACAAATGACTGGGCCACCGGCGAGGCGACCGGCTGGACCGGAGGCAGGTCCAAGGGCGCGAAACTGTACGGGCCCTGGATCCCCCCGGAGGTGATGGGGTTGCGGCCGTTCCTGACGTCGAACACCAGGGTTTTGGCGGCCGCATCGTGCCAGCCGCGGCGTCCGCTGTTGGGGTCCCAGGTGTTGGACACCACCACCAGCACGGCCCACGCGGCGCCGATCAAACCCAGCGGGACGAGGATGAACAGGGCAACGTCGAACCACGTGAAAATGACGATTGCCACGGCAGCGAGGAGGGCCAGGATGATGCCCGCACCGGTGATGAGGCCACGCAGGAACACTCCCCCGGTGCCGGGGGCGTATCCATCCTTGTCGGCGCTGCGGATGCCCATCACCCGGTTGCCGATGGTGACGCCTGAGCGGCCTTCCATACCCAGGAGGACCACCAGGTAGACGAGCGTCAGCCCGAGGCCGATGCCGCCGAAGAGGACCAGCGAACCGGTGTCATAGATGATGAAGCCGCCCCTTTGGGTCCGGGTGATCCCCGCGAACCCGATGGTGAAGGTCACCACCAGGACCGCGACCGGACCGAGCCAGTCGAGCACCGCGGCGCCGAGCCGTTTGCCGGCCGTGGCCGGAACAACCTCAAGATTGGCTGCCATTCCCGTCCCTCCCCCTGGAGCAGTTTGTACTACCGGGATAGTACCGGGATTCCGGCCTGCGTGCCCCGCCGCACGCTCCATCATGGCCCGCTGCGCGTGGTCCACATTGCGTCCGTTGCGTGCGGACCTGTTGGGCAGCGGCGCACCGCAGGCCGTGCAGAAGGTGGCGCCGCCGCGGATCAGTTGCCGGCACCGCTGGCAGCGCTCGGCCTCGTTCGTCATCATTCAGCGGGGTTCTTCCTGCGCGGGCGTTTCAGGGCGGCGCGGCCGTCCGCGAGCAGCGACCGGGGCGAGAACCGGGCCTGCTGGCGGCGCCAGAACCCTACGGTTCCGGTCATTTCCTTCAGCGAGCCGTCCACGATGGTCCAGTATTCCCGGACCGCTTCCTCGCTCGGCTGGCCGGCACCGAAGATGGAGGCATCCGCGCGGTGCGCGAGCATTGTGGTGGTCTGCCCGGTAGCGGGGAATGATTCGGCGAGCACCACGGCGCTTTCGCGCCGGGTTGCCCGGGTGTCGATGCCGGCGCCCAGGTCCGTGGCGAGGCTCAGGACCTCGTTCCAGCCGCCTCCCACACGCTGGGCCGGATGCCCCTGCGTCAGGCGGGCCTTCCGGCGTCGTGATTTAAGGAGCGCGATCAGCAGCAGCGGCAGCGCCAGGATGGACAACGGGATCAGGGCAACGCCCAGGGCCCCGAGCAGTGCACCCCAGAAGAGCCACGGATTGTTTTTCTTCTCATCGGCGTCCAGCGCGTCCGGGGAGGAGTCCGGCGGCAGATCGGCCGGTTCCTGTGGCGGGGGCGGCGGCTGAAGCACCTGGGGCTTGGGCTTGGACTTGTTGTCGGGGTCCGGCGGGATGGGGACATTGTCCTTGGGCGGCGTGGGGTCGAAGCTGACCCAGCCCACCCGGTCGAAGGCCACTTCAACCCAGGCATGGACGTCCTTGCCCGTAATTTTTACTTCACCGGCGCCGTTCTCCGGGCTGGTCGGATCAGGGTAGAAGCCCATGACCACGCGTGCCGGGATGCCCAGGTGGCGCAGCATGAGGGACATCGCGACGGAATACTGTTCGTCGTCGCCGAGCATTTGCTTGGCGGTCAGCAGGTTCCGGATCCGTGACGCGCTGTGGCCGGAAACGCTGGGCAGTTGGCCCTCAGCCACCAGGCCGTTGCTGAAGGCACCCGTCTTTTGGAAATGCGCCTCAATCTGGCGCACACGGTCAATGGGGGTGGGCGCATCGGCTGACAGGTCATTGGCCTGTGAGCCCACCACCGGCGGAACTTCGACGGCGTCCGGCAGGGTGATCTTCGCGAAGTCGTACTGCGTCAGCTGGCCGTGTTCGAGCTTGACGGGATCGGATACCTGGACCCTGTAGGAATCGCCCGCGGTAAGGCCATGCGTGGTCACGGCGGTGTCCGTACCCGCGTTGAAGTACAGGCCCGACGCCGCGGCGGATGCGCCCTGGTCAAAGCTCAGGCCGGTGGTCTTCCGGCCGCCGGGGACAAAGTATCCCTGGTAGTCCTCGATGGTGATGGCGATGGCGTAGTCATTCGAAGGCACGATGCCCGACGTATCGGCCAGGGTGTTGATGGATGCGGTGTCACCCACCTTGCTGAAATTGCCGGAGCCGTTCGGGTCCATGGTGTAGTTGGTGCCGTTGAAGGCATCCAGTGCACCGAGCCGGACGCGGCCGTCCCGGGGCAGTCCTTTGACCACAAACAGGGTGTTGTCCTTCTTGTCCTTGACGAAGGTCCGGAAGCTGGCCAGGGGCGTGATGTAGTCCTTGGGGTCGAACGGCGGGACCACCACGTTCCGCAGGACTTTGCGGTCACTTCCGGCGGTGACCAGGGGCGCAGCCAGCGCGGTTACGGCGACGCTTGCGGCGATGACGGCAGCTGCCGTACCGAGCCGGCGGAGCTTGGCCCGCTGGGCCGTGGCGGTATCGGCCTGCGGACCGTTGACCGATATTTTCCGGGTGTCGCTGCGGCGCAGGGTATCCCGCCGGACAGTAGCCCAGGCGATAGCTATGACGGTGAGCCCGATGCCGCGCTCCACCGAGAGGAAGGCGGCGTTGGTGCTGAAGGCTATGCCGGTGACAAAAAGCACCAGCACGGGAAGCAGCGGCCAGTAGGGGCTCTTCAGCCTCCAGGTGAGGATGCCGGCCACCAGTGCGGTGAGCAGGGAACTCAGGAACGGCACGATCAGGACGCCGCCGGCAGACCCTACCGGAACGCCCACGGTGAGCATGTCCTTCCAGGCGAACACCACGCCCAGGAGCAGCGTCCGCAATGAGCCAAAGGTGGGAACGAAGCCGGCAACCGCCGCGTCCGGGACCGCGAGGACCGTGCCGAACACCAGATAGGCGCCCAGCGCGAGGGCTGAGGTGATCAGGAATCCCAGCCGCAGGTGCGCGTTGGCGGCAGCGATGGCGAGGCCCAGCAGGATGCCGCCGAAGCCGGAGACCAGATAGTAGGGGTCGCCGCCGAAGCTGAGGCTGAAGCCCAGCAGGCCCGTCCCCAGCAGGATGGTGAGGGCGCCGGCGTCGAGCAGGTAATGCCAGGCCGGCTGGCCGTCGGCGAACGAGGATTCCTGCGCCCGCCGCTGCGGGCGTGGCCGGAGGTCCGGTGCGGAGCTCATGCGGCCGCCTTCCTAAGGACCATCGCGAGGTCGGCGAGGTCGCCGAGGGTCAGCACTGTCAGGTCCGCGATGTTGGCGCGCCCGGGGGCGGCGCCGATGTGGAGGCGCACAGCCAGGCTCCGGACGCCGGGCGGCACGGATGCCGCGGCCGATCGGAGCTGGGCGGGTGTCACATTGCTGCCCACCACAAAAAAGACCACCGACGCATTGGGAACGGTATCGGCCAGTGTCCGGGCGAGGTCGACGGCGGTCCGGCGCATGGGTGCCCCGACGATCCGGGTCATGTCGTCCAGCATGTTCCGCCCGGTTTCGCAGCGCAGCGGCCCCTTCTGGGTGAGGACGTCGAGTTCGCGCTGCTCGCGGATGGCCTGCCGTCCGATCGAGGCAGCCGCCGAGATGGCCATTTCGAATTCCTGCTCTGATGCGTACTCGTCGGTGTTGATGGACAGCGCGATGGCCAGGTGGGCGCGGCGGGTTTCTTCGAACTGGCGCACCATCAGCTTGTTGGTCCGTGCGGTGGTCTTCCAGTGGATGTGCCGCCGGTCATCGCCCGGTACGTAGTCACGCAGGGCATGGAATGAGACGTCCGCGCTGGAGAGGTCCGTGGTGGGCATGCCTTCGAGGTCGCGGATGAACCCGGCGGCCGACCCTGCCAATGCCACTGTTTTCGGGTGCACAAACAGGTCCTCGGGTTCGGTCCACAGCACCTGGCGGCGCAGGAGGTGCAGGGGGTCCGCCCGGACGGAGCGGACCGGTCCCACCGCGATGACGGCGCGGCGGGCGGTGGGGATGGTGAACAGATCCTCATGGACCTGCGCGGGCTTCATCCGCGGCAGGTGGAAGACGGCCGTGGCGTTGCCCACCGGCAGTTCCAGCGCTGCAGGCAACAGCGGGCGCGTGGAGGTGTTGGAGACGGCGATGCTTCCTACGGCGCTGTCCCCCACCGCCACCCGGGTCCGGGCAAGGTCCAGGATCACGCCGTACGAGGACCGGCCCAGGATGAACCCGATGGCGATCAGAAAGAGGACAAACGCCGCGATGGCCGCGGCCTTGGCCTCCTGCCAGCCGAAGGCCTGGCCGGCAGTCCACAGCATGATGGCCGCGGCCAGCACCGACCAGCCCAGGACACTGACCACCGAGAGGACAGGCCACACGCACCGCAGCCACAGGCCGCGGACCTTCGCCCACGCCGGTCCCAGCGCGAGCGCGGCGGTGCTGCTGGCCTCGGCCCAGAGGGACGACGGATGCAGCCTGGTGGGCCGGCCATCCCGGTGGAAGGGTTGGCGGAGGCGTTCAGCAAGCCGGGTGAACGGAGTGCTGCTGGACATAGAGGTACCTTTGTTCGCGCTGGTGGGTGGCCGTCTGATGCTCCGGAGAGTGTCAGGCGTTGGCGCGCTGCTGCGGCGCCGCAACGTCGGACAGGACCCGGGCCAGGACGGCTTCCGGAGTGGCGCCGGAGAACTCAGCTTCCGGGTCCATGACGAACCGGTGCGTCCACACCACGGCGGCAAGATCCTTGACGTCATCGGGCAGGACGAAGTTCCGTCCCTGCCCCGCGGCCCAGACCTTTGCGGCGCGGACCATCGCGATGGCGCCACGCACGGAAACACCCAGCCTGGTCTCAGGCGCGTTGCGGGTCTCCTCGCAGAGCCGGGAGATGTATTCGAGGACTGCCGTGTCCACATGAACGGTGGCCGCCAGGTCCGCCATGTCCGCCACGGCCTGGGTGGTGATCACCGCGGAGATTTCCTTGGACCGGTCCTTCAGGTTCGCACCACCCAGCAGCTGGACCGTGGAGGCGTGGTCCGGATAACCGATGGAGGTCTTGATGAGGAAGCGGTCCAGCTGGGCCTCGGGAAGGCGGTAGGTACCGGCCTGCTCGATGGGGTTCTGGGTGGCCATGACCATAAACGGCCGGCCGGCCTCGTAGGTGACCCCGTCCACCGTGACGCGGGATTCCTCCATGACCTCCAGCAGTGCCGACTGGGTCTTCGGCGAGGCGCGGTTGATTTCGTCGGCCAGGACGATGTTGTTGAAGATGGGTCCCTTGTGGAACTCGAACTTCTGCGTCTTCTGGTCGTAGATGGTCACGCCCGTGACGTCCGAGGGCAGGAGGTCGGGAGTGAACTGGATGCGGTTGTTGGAGCCCTGGACCGTGGCGGCCATTGCCCGGGCCAGCATGGTTTTACCCGTGCCGGGAGCGTCCTCGAACAACACATGGCCCTCGGCCAGCATGGCGGTGAAGGTGAGGCGGATGACGTGGTCCTTACCGAGCACCGCCTTTCCCACGTTGGCAACGAGCTTGTCGAAAGTGCCTGCAAACCATTCGGCCTGCTCGGTGGTCATGGTCATGAAGTTGAGTCCTTTTCAATATGTAGTGACGGATCGTCGGGCTGGGAGCCCCGGCACTTTCGCGGGGTTCCGCGGTTGTGGGCTAGCGGTTAGGCATTCCGTTCGGCGGGTTGCAACCCAAACTGGACGTGTCACAGCGGAGCCAGTTGCCGGCGGCCATACCGCTCGTAAGGTGGTACCAGATGCCCGTGGGGTTCTCGTTTGTCTTGTACCAGACTTGGTAGCGGTCCGATTGCGCGCCAGCGCCGGCGTCGAGCCACTTACCTTCGCCGTTGCACTGGGATGGGTTGCCGGCGAC
>DASSIA010000039.1:0-11129 GCA_035692345.1 Arthrobacter sp.
CATGAGCCCCAGCTTCCACGAACTCACCGCCGGCCAGGACATCGGCAGCCGCACCATCGAGGTCACCCGCACCGACCTGGTCAAATACGCCGGCGCGTCCGGGGACTTCAACCCCATCCACTGGAACGAAGCCTTCGCCACCAGCGTGGAACTGCCCGGCGTGATTGCCCACGGCATGTTCACCATGGGTGCCGCAGTGCAGCTGGTGACCGACTGGGCAGGCGACCCCGCCGCCGTCGTCGATTTCCAGACCCGCTTCACCAAACCGGTTCTGGTCACGGACACCACGGGAACCACGGAGCCCGGGGCCACCATCGAGGTCAGCGGCGCCATTGGAAAGCTCGACGCCGACTCGGGCACCGCCCGCGTGGACCTCACCGTGGTTGCTGCCGGCCAGAAAGTGCTGATGAAGGCCCAGGCCGTGGTCAGGCTGTCCTGAACCGGCACGTTCCATTGACCGCCAACGCAACCGCCGCGGCCGAGGTCGCTGCCTGGCGCAATGGCGTGGTGGTGGCCTACGGCGCCAGCGGCCTGGCCTTTGCCTCGTGGGTTTCCCGCCTCCCGGCGATCCGCGACGGGCTGGCCCTGACTCCCGGCACAGTGGGCTTGCTGCTGCTGTGCATGACCCTGGGATCGTTCATCTCGGTCTCCGCGTCGGGTCTGATCGTGCTCCGCCTGGGCTCCAAGCGGACCATCCGCGTCGGCGCCATCATGGTGGGCTGCGGCCTGGCCATCGCCGGATTTGGAACGTCGGTCCTGGCCACGCCTGTCGCGGTGGCCGTGGGCCTTGCGGTCATCGGGCTGGGCACCGCCAGCTGGAATACCGCTTCCAACGTCGAAGGTGCCGCGGTGGAACGCGCGGTGGGCCGGCACATCATGCCGCGGCTCCATGGGTCCTTCAGCCTGGGAACCGTGGCCGGTGCCGGGCTTGGGGCATGGGCCGCCGCTGCGTCCGTCCCGGTGTTCTGGCACCTTGCCGCGGCCGGCGTCGTGGTTGCCGTTTCGGTGACGACGGCGGCAGCCTGGTTCCGCGCGGATGTCACCCCTCTTCCGCCCGAACGGTCCGTCAAGGCAACCGGTACGAATACCTTCGAGGATCCCTCCACCGGGCCCATCCCCATCGTGCGGCAGACTGACGCGATCCTCGAACAGCCGCTGGACAACAAGCGCCAGATCGCCGATGCCTGGCGGGACCGGAGGACCCTCCTGCTCGGTGTCCTGGTCCTGGGCCTTGCCTTGGCCGAAGGCGCAGCCGGGGACTGGGTGGCGCTGGCCCTCGCAGACGGGCACGGCCAGAGCGACGCCGCCGGAGCCGCGGGCTACGGGCTGTTCGTGACGTTCATGACCATCGGGCGCTTCGCCGGCACAGTGGTCCTGGACCGCTTCGGCCGTGTCCCGGTGATGCGTTGGTGTGCGGCGCTGGCGGTTTTCGGGCTCGGCCTGTTTGTTTTCGCCCCGGTGCCGTGGCTGGCGTTCGCGGCCCTGGCCATCTGGGGACTCGGCGCCTCGCTGGGCTTCCCGGTGGGCATGTCCGCCGCCGCGGACCATCCCGCCAAGGCCGCGGCCCGCGTGTCGGTGGTCTCCACGATCGGTTATGGCGCGTTCCTGTGCGGGCCGCCGCTCCTGGGCCTGCTGGCCGAACACGTGGGCATCCTGCACTCGTTGCTGGCCGTGATGGTGATGCTGGTGGTCAGCTTCCTGCTCTCGCCGGTGGCCCGGAAGATTCCCTAAAAAGTTCCCGGGAGTTCCCTATAGGGTTATCTGGTGACTTCCACACTGCTCTCCACCCTGACCACCTCCGCTGTCGGCGGCCCCGCCGGCAAGTACATTGAAGCCAGGACCGAGGCGGAGATCATTGACGCCGTCCGGACCGCTGACGCGGCCGGCGAGCAGGTCCTCATTATCGGGGGCGGCTCCAATCTCCTGGTGTCCGACGACGGGTTCCCCGGCACAGCGATTCGGATCGCCTCGGAAGGGTTCGTGGTCAACGCCGAGGACTCCTGCGGCGGCGTTGCGGTGGTGGTCCAGGCCGGCCACAACTGGGATGCCCTGGTGGAACACGCCGTGCTGCATGCGTGGTCCGGCATTGAAGCGCTCTCCGGCATCCCGGGATACACCGGCGCCACACCCGTCCAGAACGTCGGCGCCTACGGCTCTGATGTGTCACAGACCATCGCGGCGGTCCGCACCTGGGACCGGAGCCGGAACGCGGTGCAGACCTTCACCAGCTCCGAGCTGAAGTTCGGCTACCGCGATTCCATCCTGAAGCAGACCACTGTGGACGGCTCACCCCGCTACGTCGTGCTCACGGTCGAATTCCAGCTGCCTCTGGGCAGGATGAGTGCGCCCATCCGCT
This sequence comes from Arthrobacter sp., assembly GCA_035692345.1. GTDB lineage: Bacteria > Actinomycetota > Actinomycetes > Actinomycetales > Micrococcaceae > Arthrobacter. The sequence continues at coordinate 2,357 of DASSIA010000039.1, forward strand.
ACGCCGAACTGGCCAGCACCCTCGGCGTGGAAGTAGGCAAGCGCGCCTATTCCAACGACGTCCGGCGGGAAGTCCTCCGCCTGCGGGCGTCCAAGGGCATGGTGCTGGACCCGGCCGACCGGGACACCTATTCCACCGGCTCCTTCTTCACCAACCCGGTAGTCCCTCGTGAGATGGCAGCTGCCCTGCCTGACTCTGCGCCAAAATACCCGGCCGGGGAGGGGCACGTGAAGCTGTCCGCCGCGTGGCTGATCGATCAGGCCGGATTTGGCAAGGGCTATGGACTGGAACCGGGCAGCGTTTCAGGTGGCCGGGCCTCGCTGTCCACCAAGCACACCCTCGCCATCACCAACCGCGGCTCCGCCAGCGCCAAGGACATCCTGGCGATCGCACGCGAGGTGCGGGACGGCGTCGTCGAACGCTTTGGCATTGAACTGCACCCGGAACCGCTGCTCATCGGGTTGACGCTCTAGACGCTCAGTGTCAGCCGGTCCCCATGGCAGCGGAGCCGGCCCGTCCTAGGATGGGTGCATGGCAGGAACCGCAGCGAACCGCGTAACCCGCAAGGTGATGGGCAGGCTGCGCCTTGCCGCCCAAGGATTGATCGGCCCCGGTCTTGGCACGGTTCCCGATGCGGTCCGTTGGATGACGGCAACCCAGGCGCAGGACCTGCAGGCAGCGCTTTGGGCGATCGGCCGCCGTGTTCCGGGCGCCGGATTGACGGATGTCCGCGCTGCCCTGCACAGCGGCAGTGTGGTCCGCTCCTGGCCGATGCGCGGCACGCTCCACCTCGTTGCTCCGGAAGATCTGCGCTGGATGTTGGACCTCACCACCGAGCGCCTGAGCCGCATCGTTGCCGGCCGGCATCGGGAATTGGATATTGCGTGGGCCGACATCGAGAAATGCCGCGATGTCGCCCTGGAACGGATCGCGGCCGGCGGTCCTGTGAGCCGGACCGGTCTCTTCGAGGTGTTTGAGGCGGCGGGGCAGCCCACCACCGGCCAGCGGGGCATCCACATCCTGGCTTCGCTGTGCCGCCATGGGTGGCTGGTGCAGGGACCGTTGGCCGGGAACCAGCAACTGCTGGTGGCCTTCGACGACTGGATACCGGTATCGCGGGACCTTGAGCGGCAGGAAGCGATCGCCGAGTTCATGCTGCGCTACTTCCGGAGCCACGGCCCTGCCACCGTCCGCGACTTCGCCTGGTGGACCCAACTTCCCCTGACCGAGGTGCGTGCCGCGTTTGAGCTGGTCAGCGGGCAGTTGGTGGAGTTGGAGTTCGGGGGTGCCGGCTACTGGATGTCTGCGGAAACTGCCTCACTGCTCGACGGCGGTGTGCCCGGCCAGCGGTCCGTTCTCCTCCTGCCCGGCTTCGACGAGTTTGTGCTCGGCTACACGGACCGCAGCCTGGTCCTGGCGCCGGAACACGCCGACAAGATCGTCCCCGGCGGCAACGGTGTGTTTAAGAAGACCATCGTGGCCGGGGGAGAGGTGATGGGCACGTGGGCGCGCGCCGGGACCAACCGCAGCGCCGCCGTCGTGCCTGAACTGTTCGACGACGCCAAGCCACTTGGACCCGCCGGGCAGGCCGCGTTCAACAAAGCCGCGGAGGGGTACCTCGCGTTCCTGGCCACCTGAACAGACAGCAACGCGGGGTCACTTACGGCGCATCCGACGGTGCGGAATGGGCCGTAAGTGACCCCGCGTTGCAGTTCTGGGGCGAAGGGAGTTACAGGTTCCCGGTGGCGATCTTGAGCATGCGGCGCAGGGGCTCGGCGGCGCCCCAGAGCAGCTGGTCGCCCACGGTGAACGCGCTGATGTATTCCGGGCCCATTTCCATCTTGCGGATGCGGCCCACGGGGATGTCCAGCGTGCCGGACGCGGCCACGGGGGTCAGCCCGGCCATGGAGTCTTCCTTGGTGTTCGGGATGACCTTGGCCCACTCGTTGTCCTCGGCGAGGAGCTTCTCGATCTCGGCCACGGAGAGGTCCTCGCGAAGCTTCAGCGTCAGGGCCTGCGAGTGGGAACGCATGGCGCCGATCCTGATGCACAGGCCGTCCATGATGATCCGGTTTTCGTCCGAGGTGCCAAGGATCTTGTTGGTCTCAACCCCGGCCTTCCACTCTTCCTTGGACTGGCCGTTGCCCAGGTCCGCGTCGATCCACGGGATCAGCGAACCGGCCAGCGGCACGCCGAACTGGGTGGCGTCGATGTCGGTGCGCTGGTGGGCCAGGACCTTGCGGTCAATCTCCAGGATGGCCGACGCCGGGTCGTCCAGTTCCGAGCTGACCTCGGCGTTGAGCGTGCCGAACTGGCTGAGCAGCTCGCGCATGTGCCGGGCGCCGCCGCCGGAAGCAGCCTGGTAGGTCATGGACGTGCCCCACTCGACAAGGCCGTTCTTGAACAGGCCGCCGAGGCCCATCAGCATGCAGGACACGGTGCAGTTGCCGCCGATGAAGTCCTTGGTGCCGTTGACCAGGCCCTTGTCGATGACGTCGCGGTTGATGGGGTCCAGCACGATGATGGAGTCATCATTCATGCGCAGGGTGGAGGCGGCGTCGATCCAGAGGCCGTCCCAGCCGCGGCTGCGCAGCTCGGTGTGCACGCGCTTGGTGTAGTCCCCGCCCTGGGCGGTGACAATAATGGGCAGCTTAGCCAGCGTGTCGACGTCGAACGCGTCCTCGAGCTTGCCGGCCGCACCGGCGCCGGCACCGGCAACAGCCGGGGCGGCACCTCCGGCGTTTGACGTGGAGAAGAACACCGGGTTGATGTTGGCGAAGTCGCCTTCGTCCTGCATGCGCTGCATCAGGACGGAGCCGACCATGCCGCGCCAACCGACCAGGCCGACGGAGGGGGTAGCTGCTGTAGTCATTCGTCCAGTTTAGACTCCGGGACCGGCAGGCTGCAGTCGGTTACGTCACTGCCGCGCGGGGTAACGCCAACACCGGGGCCTCAGCGGCGGTTGGATTCCTCCAGCACCGCGGCTTTGCGGAGGCGCAGCGCGTAGAACGCGCCGAAGGCGAACACCTGCGTCACCACCACCAGCACGATGGCTCCGGCGATTTTGCTGCCGCCCAGGATCATGGTCAGGCCAACAATCGCGGACAGCAGGGCGAGCAGCGGCAGGAGCATGTAGCCCAGCACAAACAGTGTTTCCGGTTTCTTCAACATCTCAGACCTGCGTCCTCACCCATTTGGTAAACCTGTAACGCGTTCCGTTGGCTGCCGTCAGCCACCCGTCCGGCGGGACGGAGGCGGCCGCCTCCCAGGTTTCGTCGAGCTCCGGAGCGAAGGTGTCGCCGTCGGTCTCCACATCGATGGTGGTGACCACTGCGACGTTGGCGAGCTCGGTGGACTGGCGGAAGACTTCGCCGCCGCCCAGGATCCACACCGTCTCACCGCCGTCGACGAACTGCGACTCAAGGAGTGCGTCATCCAGGGACGGAACCACGACGGCGCCCTCCGCCTCGGGTGATTCGCCCCAGTTTTTCTGCCGGGTGATCACAATGTTCGTCCGGCCCGGCAGGGGACGGTACTTTTCGGGGAACGACAGCCACGTCTTGCGGCCCATGATGACGGGGTGGCCCGTGGTGAGCCGGGTGAAATGCTTCATGTCTTCGGGCAGGTGCCAGGGCATGTCGCCGTCTTTGCCGATCACCCCGCCGGCCGTCTGGGCCCACACCAGGCCGACGCCGGTCACGGAACCGGCGAGTTCCGCCGAGAAGGCCTGGGGGTCTGCTGCGTTCCCGGTGCTCATACGGCGATCGGGGCCTTGATGGTGGGGTGGTGCTTGTAGCCCACCACTTCGAAGTCCTCGAGGGTGTAGTCCAGGATCGACGCCGGCTTCCGGGTGATCTTCAGCTGCGGGTACTCGTAGGGCTCACGGTCCAGCTGCTTGAGGACCTGGTCCATGTGGTTCTCGTAGATGTGGACGTCGCCGCCGGTCCACACAAACTCGCCGGGCTCCAGTCCAACCTGCTGGGCAATCATGCACGTGAGCAGCGCGTAGGAGGCGATGTTGAAGGGCACACCCAGGAACATGTCGGCCGAGCGCTGGTAGAGCTGGCAGGACAGCTTGCCGTCCGCCACGTAAAACTGGAAGAACGCGTGGCACGGGGGTAGCGCCATGTCCTTGAGCTCTGAGACGTTCCACGCGGACACGATGTGCCGGCGTGAATCCGGATTGGACTTCAGGTTCGTCACCAACTCGGCGATCTGGTCGATATGGCCGCCGTCGGGGGTGGGCCAGCTGCGCCACTGGACGCCGTACACGGGACCCAGTTCGCCTTCGGCGTCAGCCCACTCGTTCCAGATGCTCACGCCCTGGTCCTGCATCCATTTCACGTTCGATTCGCCGCGCAGGAACCACAACAGCTCCACCGCCACGGACTTGAAGTGCACGCGTTTGGTGGTGATCAGCGGGAAACCGGCGGCCAGGTCGAAGCGGATCTGACGGCCGAAGACGCTGGTGGTTCCGGTGCCGGTGCGGTCAGATTTGTGCGTGCCATGCGCCAGCACATCACGCAGGAGGTCTTCATAAGGAGTCGGGATGCTCACGGCTAAAGTCTACCGGGCCGGGCTAGGCCTGGCCTGCAATCTCCTTCGGCCGGCCCAGCGGGGGCGCCGGCTGCGCAATGGCCTAGCTGTTCCTCAGCTTGCCGCGGACCAGATCCAGCAGCAGCTCATCGGTGAGGCGGGCGTCACGCCCGGCGTTGACCAAAAAGTCGATGGCGGCTGTCACCGTTTCGGGCACCGGCCCGACTGCGCGACTGGCGCCCCCGGGTGCATGCTCTGCGACGACAGTGCCGTTCCGGCGTCGGGATTCAATGAGTCCGGCAGCCTCAAGTTCCTTGTAGGCGCGACCCACCGTTCCGGCGGCGATGCCCAGATCGGCAGCCAGGCTGCGGACGGTGGGCAGCCGGCTTCCGGTGGTGAGTGTTCCGGTGGCGATCAGGGAGGTGATTTGCGAGCGGATTTGCTCGTAGGGCGGGGTTGCCGAGCGGAGGTCCACGGAGATACCGGCGTTCACCGCGCCCCTTCCGGCACGGACTTCGCCGAGGTGGCTGGAGTCCGGGCAAAACCCCTGACCGGGATAACGGCGATCACCACGCCGACGGCCGCGAGCAGCGCACCGGCGAGCAGTGCCGGCGGCCACGTGGCGGCGTACCAGGTTGTCTCCGGCAGACCCACCAGCGGTGGCCAGGCCTTGCTTGCCGTCATCAGCAGCACGCCGGCCTGGGCTGTGCAGTAGGCGGCAAACGTCCGCACCACACGGTGGACAGTGATGGCCCGGAGCGCCGCGTCCAGGCCCGGGATGTCGGTGGAAATGCTGCGCCGCTGCCGGGCCGCGGCAACCGGCAGCCCTGCGATTGCCGCGATGGCAGCCGTCGCCACCGCAGCGATCACCCAGCCGGGAAGCCTATTGGGGGTGGTGCCCGGGCTGAGTAAGCTGTCCAGCCCGGCCTCACGCAGTTCCCAGTCGCCCGCGGCAGTAAGCACCGCGATAACGGTGAACAGCACGAAGGCGCCTATCGCCGTCGTGAGCAGGGCCGGGCTCGCCACCTGCCGCGGCCAGGTCCTGGGTATCCCCGGGGTGCCATAGTTGCGTTGGACGAGTAACTCTCCGGCCCCTGTTACCAGCAGGACCACTGCCGCCATCACTGCGACGAACAGCACCGGCAGGTCCGGAAATCCGGTGCCGGGCATCAAAAAGCCGGGCACAAAAAGGCCCAACGCAGCGGCTGCCATGGGGGCCAGCGCCATGGCTGTGCCCAGCGAAACCAAGAGGCGGGTCGCCGGGTGGGCGGTGGCCGGCGACTCCACCAGCGCCGGCCTGCTCCCGCTGCCGCGGTTGACCTGGGCGCTGGCAAGCTTCGGTGGCACCCACCCCCACATCGCTAACAGCACCACCAGAGCCACCGCCCCGGCCCCGTTGGTCCAGCTGGTTGCATTGGCGGCAGGGTCCGGCCGGGCCGCGAAGTTGCCTGCCACCGCGCCGAGGCCCGCCGCAATTGTTGCCGCGGTCCTCAGAAGCCTGTTCATGGCGATGGTCCGCAGCAGCCCATTCTCCACCGCATCCAAGGCCTCGAGCTGCCTCCGCCGGCTGATGAGCTTGAGCACCAGGGCGGTCCCCAGAGCCAGGGCCAGCCAGGCTGCGCCCAGGCAGGCGGCAAGAACCGCCCCCTGGATCCGGCCATCCCCACCGATGCTGCGGAAGCCGTTGGATCCTTCCTGCACCTTGCCGTAGGGGACGGCTTCGTAGGCGGGAAGACCAGTCACTAAGCCAATCTGCAGTGCCGAGCCCACAAAGATCGCCGCCACAGTCCAGGCGAGGCCGCGGGGCAGGAAGTCCCGGATGCGGCGGATCTCCAACGAGGCCAATCTGCGGGGCAGCCGGGGTCCGGGATAGCTCAACTGCCCCAGGGCATGAACGGAGAGGCAGCTGAGGACCGGCCAGGCCAAGGCTCCCAGAATGCTCATGGGTGTGGCCAGCGTAGGTGGTGTGTTCCCCGCCGGAAGGATGCCTGCGTTTCCCGCACCCTGCAGGGAGCTTGCCAGCCACCCGATCACGCCGACCCACAGCGCATGCTGGGAAACTGTCACGGCGCTGGTTCCTCCGTCTGGGGCCCTGATCACCCAACGCAGCAGCAGGTAGAGGCCGGCAGCCAAAAGGAACGGCCACAGCAGGACCATGGGCGGAACATTGTGGACCGATATTTCTAGACTGGCGACATCTGGCACGTCATCCCCCGGATCTGCGCATCAATGTACTAAGTATTTGATACAAAAGGCCAAGGGTCAAGAGTCTGTGGGCCGGGCAGCCGGGCGTCTGGAAATTCTAGTCGTCGAACGGCTTGAACTGCTCAACAGCCACGATGCGGTGCTTTTGGTCGACCGCCACGTGGCAAACCACCAGCTCGCCGGGGGAAAGGTAAGGGTCCGAGGCCGGCAGGAGCGCACGCAACCGCCCCGGCATGTGCTTGCCCAGCTGGGCCAGCACCGTGGGGAGCGCCGGGCGGTGCGTGCAGACGGCGACCGGCCGCTGTTTGTCCATGAGCGCTTCAATGACGGCGGCGGTTTTTTTGGGCGTCCTCGCGTGCCGGTGTTCCGTCAGCGCGTCCACCAGTTTGACCTTTGCCCCTGTTGACCTCAGGTACGGCGCCACCGTGGACACGCAGCGCTGCCAGGGACTGGTCACCACGCGCGGCGGCTGCCAGGCCTGCAGCAACCGGCCAACAGCCTGCGCCTGCCTGATCCCCGTCGCGGCAAGCGGCCGCTCACCCTCGGCTTTGGACCAGGAGGAGCGGGGCTTGGCCTTTGCGTGGCGCACCACGATCAGCGGCCACGTGTTTAGTTCACCGCGTTTGTGGGCCGCCTGCAGGTGCTCCAGGGGGACGACGTCGGACGGGTTGGTCAGCAGCCCGGCGGCCGTTTCAGGGGAGCACCACACCACGCGGTCCACCTCCTTCCCATCCGGGACGAGGCGGGCACCGTTGACGTGGACCGCCCAGTAATGCACCACTTTCAGTCCGGACGACACCCGGTAGTGGATGGGAGGCAGTGGGATGCCCAGGGGTGCCGAGAGCCCGATTTCCTCCTGGACCTCACGGGCCGCGCATTCGGGAATCGTCTCACCGGGGTCGATCTTGCCCTTGGGCCAGGACCAGTCGTCATACTGCGGACGGTGGATGAGGAGGACCTCCAGGCCCTCCGGGTTGGTTCGCCACGGCACCGCCCCGGCCGCGACGACGGCAACTGCTTCGCCGGGATGCTCTGTCTGGTCTGCTGCGAGGATGTCGCTCGCCAACGCCGTGGCCCCTACCGCCGGCTCAGGCTGCGCTGGCGGGTGCGCGATGCCAACAGCCACGACTGGATGTCATCGAGCTGGCTCCCGTCGTCGGCAATGTGGTGCCGGTTCCAAAGGCCCTCGTTGTCCAGGTGCCAGCTGGCCGTCGCGGGATCCATGTAGCGGCGCAGCAGGTCCGTGACGTAGGTGATGTCCTCGGCATTGGACAGCTGCACGAGTGCCTCGACCCTGCGGTCCAGGTTCCGGTGCATCATGTCGGCCGAGCCGATGTAGACCACAGGATCGCCGCCGTTGGCGAAGGCGAACACCCGTGAGTGTTCCAGGAAGCGTCCCAGTACCGAGCGTACGGTGATGTTGTCGCTGAGGCCCGGGACACCGGGACGCAGCGAGCAGATGCCGCGCACAATGATGTCCACCATCACGCCGGCCTGGGACGCACGGTACAGGGAATCGATGATGGCTTCATCCACTATGGAGTTGACCTTGACCTGCACCCTGGCGGCCAGACCGGCCCGGGCGTTGCGGATCTCGGTCTCGATGCGGTCGATGAGTCCGGAGCGGACCGAGCGGGGAGCCACCAGGAGACGCTTGAAGGTGGACTTCGGCGCATAGCCGGAGAGCTGATTGAACAGCTTGGACAGGTCCTCACCCACCTGGTTGTTGGCCGTCAGCAGGCCAAGGTCCTCGTAGTAGCGGGCCGTGCGCGGGTGGTAATTGCCGGTGCCGATGTGGCAGTACCGGCGCAGCCCGTCCACTTCCTGGCGGACCACCAGGGACAGCTTGCAGTGGGTTTTCAGGCCCACGATGCCGTAAACCACGTGGACGCCGGCCTGTTCGAGCTTGCGGGCCCAGGAGATGTTGGCCTGCTCATCGAACCTGGCCTTGATCTCCACCAGGGCCAGCACCTGTTTGCCGGCCTCGGCGGCATCAATCAGGGCGTCAACGATGGGGGAGTCGCCCGACGTC